>NZ_JBALPC010000164.1:0-6690 GCF_036965225.1 Bacillus sp. JJ1474
CTTAAAGAATTGGTGAAAAAAAATATTATTCCCAACACTTGTGCCTATCAAACATTAAAAAACAAAAGAAAATATAACATGGTCATTGACTATTTCAATGGTAAAAAGGCTATCGTGTCTTCCACTCCCGTTTTTGATGAGAATAATGAAATTTTTTGTGTAGTATCAAATGTAAGAGACATAACAGAATTAAAAAATTTGCAAGAAAAACTTGAAGAAGCAAACCGAAGAAATAACGAATATCAAAGACTGTTATATCAAAATGAACAGCTTCTTTTTGATTCTAATCTTGTTTATCAAAGTAAAAAAATGAAAAACTTAATTTCACTGGCTTTTAGGTTTGCAAAAAACGAATCACCCATCTTACTATTGGGTGAATCAGGAGTCGGAAAAGACGTCATAGCTCAATACATCCATAAAATGAGTCAAAGAACCGGGGACTTTGTGAGAGTAAATTGCGGTGCTATTCCAGCACATTTGCTAGAGTCAGAACTTTTTGGACATGAAAAGGGAGCTTTTACTGGGGCAGGTAACACTAAGGTAGGACTGTTTGAATTGGCTAAAGGAGGAACCATTTTTCTTGATGAAATTGGAGATATGCCATATGAATTACAAGTTAAAATATTAAACGTTTTACAGGATAAAAAAATCAGGAAAATTGGCGGCACTAAAACACAGTATATAGATATGCGAGTTATTGCAGCTACTAACCTTGATCTACAATCGATGATTGAGCGTAAAGAATTTAGAAAAGACCTGTACTATCGTTTAAATGTTTTATCTATAACAATACCTCCTCTTCGAGAGAGAAAGGAGGACATCATTGCACTGACTCTTTATTTTTTTAATAATCTTGAAAAAAAATATAAGGAAAAAAAGCATATTGAAAAAAACGTCTTAGAATGGCTTCTTGCCTATCATTGGCCAGGAAATGTACGTGAGTTAAACAATGTTGTAGAACGAATGTACCATATGAGTGAAACAAAGATCATTACATTGGATAACCTTCCACAATCTATACAGGATCAGTGTATTCATCACCAAAAACATTTTAGGAGCTTAAATCAAATTGAGCCAAATCTCCCCTTAAAAGAAGCAGTTGCCATTTTTGAAAGGAATTATATTTCAGATGCAATTAAGACATCCCCAACCTTAAAAGAATGTGCAAACAAGTTAGAAATTGGGATATCCACTTTAATGAGGAAAAAAAGTAATCATGGAATTGTCCTTGAAAAGGAAACCGATAAAAACTAGAATAATCTAATCATTGTTAAATGAAGTCCTTTATTTAACAATGATTCCTCCCCTTTCACAGTAAGCAGACTTTTTCACACCCATAGTCAGTCTCCTGCACGTATACGAGGAGTGTACTAAATGAGACCACCATCGTAGTTAAGAAGTTTATGCCTATGACCTTTCTGGTAACAGAAGGTCATAGGCATAAAAGTGAGAGTGTATTCATTTGATTCTTGTTATTTTTCAAGAGGGATGGGTGCAATCCAACAAGATAACTTAAGTACCACGAAGAATTCCCCATATTTATTAGTTAGAAGATCACTTCAGGATCCCTGCTTTGAAAATTTCACCCGTGCCCAGTCATCCAGTCTTTTTACATGTTTTTTTCCAATAGTAAAGCCATACAGAATCAGCAGCAAAATGATTAGCGTAAATAAATCCACTTTGTTTGTGAAAATGAAATTAATAATTCCCATTAGTACTTGGGGAATTACACCTGTAATGGGCAACTAAAACTGCGGCAACCTTGAACCAGAAGTCTGATTTTAAGCCGTATCTAGCATATAGGAGGAAAAAGATTGAAGCCTATGCCAGCACCTCAAGGGTCCCTAAGATGATCCATTTATTTTCAACTAGAACATTCAAGGTTCCACAACCTCATCTTTTTAGGATTTTTCCTCTAAATTTTGTTGCCCAAAAAGTCGTAAATTACATAGACAATTTAGGATCATCATTAGTTGTAAAATCCGTAAGATCCTCGGCCGTTTCGGTAACCATAACTGGGAGTTTTTTCGCGAAAAATTTGCCTGCAAACATATAAAGCAATGAAGTAGAAGCTAAGGAAACAAAGTAATTATAATCCAAGAACATTAAGCCAATTACTATACCTATTAAATAACATGATAAGGATACGGGATTGATTCCATGCCAGTAGGAATATTTCCCCTTGCTGTTAAATAGATCCCCAAGACTGTATTTTCTTTTTCTGAAGTAGAAATAATCTACTACTATGATTCCCAGCGCAGGGCCACCCGCAGCACCGAATACAGCTAAAAACACGTCTAAAATTGGCCCAAACTTCCACGGCTGTAAAACAAACGCAAGCACGCCCACAATTACGGTGGCAGTCTTGAAATTAATCTTTTTAGGGGCAAGGGCGCATATTACATACACTGAAGGGAACAGATTTGCAGCAGTATTTGTTGACAATTGTGCTACGAATACAAACAAGGCAAATATTGCAATTACAAGATTATTCCCTCCGGCTACTAAATCCGTAAGGTACGGCAGCACTTCTGAACCTGTCATGCCGGGTACTAAAACTACTGTAATAATGCCAATCATTGTAAAAAACATAAATGCTGGCGCAGACCAAATAATGTAGGAAAACAAGTGTGCTCTTCCGGATTTTTTCATGTTGCCATTTTTTATCTTACAGTCCTTAGTAAAATCGTTAAATCCCATAGCAACTGCCGCATAGCCACCTAAACAAACACCAAAACCATAAAGCCAGCTTTTACTTGTTCCCCCTGTACGGCCAAGGTCCCAAACATCAATCAAAGTCACATTATGAGTTTTCATCAATACATAAAACATAATAATACCAATTACGATCATCAGTGGTGCCGCAAAAGTCGTAAATCGTTCAATCCCTTTGGCACCGGATATGGTTACTAATATGAGCAGTAATGCATTAATAATTATGGCAACTACCATATTATTAAACCCAAATACTGCCGTCATAAACATGTTTACTGCAGTTGCGCCTATAAAACCGTTTAACCCTACAAAAATAATCGCAGGCATTGCTCGCACAAGTCCCACAATCTTCCCTCCGAGCGGTCCTGCTACCGCTGTTATGGTTGTGGCGAAGGAAACGCCATATTTCAGTCCAATCTCCTGTGTGGCAAAACAGGCTAAACACACTAGCAACTGACCAATCAGATTAATCCAGACAAGTTCTCCAATTGTATAATACTGTACCAAAGGGGTCATAACTAAAAAGCTTGTCACCTGCACCGCGATTCCGAACCAAATCATACCGATTCCAAATGGACCGATCGTTCTTTTGGAATACTCCACTGGAGCCAACGATTCACTATAGAGGTCATGTTCAGATTTTGCCTGAAAATCTATCATTCTATTCCCCTCCCAAATTGTTTTCGAAAAAACATCATATTACCGTTGCCTCCAGAGTATGAGTCCTTGATGTCAGTCTAGCATTGTTACACAAACATCAAGGACTTTACGCGCACCTATACATTAACTGCCTAGTTCTCCCTTTCCCACCTTGTAAATTCCATATTTACAGATTCTACTAGATTCTGACAGATCTCTTTCCATAGCACTTCGCCCTTGTCCTTAGTTGCTAGAGATGCCTTCCATAGTACACCGCTCTCTGCCGTTATTCTTTTTGGTATAGGCAGCATGTCGTAAAATGGATAGTATTCCGCTTTATCATCTTTTGCCTTCGAAAAATCGACTAACTCCGGTGCCACATACATCATCACAGATGTTTCAAAAATTGAAGCATGCTCAATCCCCCACCCAGGAAATTGTCCCTCAAATACATACTCCATTGTCTCAGGCTTTAAATCACTAAAAGGAGTTTCTATAATAAGCAACTTTAAATCGGGATAATCATTTTTTCTATCCTCGTACACATTGTAAGCAGCGTCATAGATAAAATTGGAATTCTCAAAATGCCAATTAAAAAGGACTATTTTTCTAAAGCCCGTTCTGATAAATTCCTTAACAACGTCCATAATTACTGCAGTTAAGGTTGACCCACTAACTGAAGTTGTTCCTGGGAAGGTCTGCCCACCACCAGTGCAGGGACGAGAGCGAAATCCATAAGTCACAGTAGGTGCAACGATCAAGTTTGTTTCCTTTGCCACGTCAAGAGCCATTCTCTCCGAAAGAAGTGCATCAGTACATAGAGGCATATGTGGGCCATGCTGTTCCGTTGCACCTATTGGTAGAATTACTCCACATCCATTATCAACAGCATCCCTAACCTCCATCCAAGTCATTTGAGACATTAATCTTTTACTCATTGACCACACTCCCTTTCTACTTTTAGTTACACAAAAAAGCAGGCAAAGACTTCCTCGTCTTTAACTGATGATGGCAACTAGGACAAGTTGATCGCAGTGCCACAATCATAACGAAGTTTCGAATAATTATAACAATTGCATACTCTACTCCATAAGCGATTTTGTTCACCCTTAAAACCATTGATTAGAATAAATGTAAGCGCTGTCAAAAATTGGTTTCCGCTCTCATGCTTGGTTGATGTAAGCTTTAACCAACGCAATCGCTGTTCCTGTTGTTTATGGTCAAGTGAGTTCAAATCGCTTATATAGCATGTATACTCGCTTTGTGATGAGACAGAACATTTTTTTGATCTTCTTATTCCCTATGCGTCCTATCTTAAGGAACAAACAAGTAAATATAAAAAGGACATCAAAAACGTAATAATGTGGACCTATAATTTTTTTGGATAGGGAGATTAGGAGAAAGTGGAAATTGTTATGTTCTTTTTTGGAGATTGTGGCAAACGAGACATCAAAATCTCTCAGTCTTCATAAATTTATTCTTAGAGGATAATAATCCGCTTTACGAGGAGGCTATATATGAAAATATGGCGTTTAGGTCATGCGATGTATGTATTGAAAAGCAAATTAGGAAAAAATTATCTGATTGATCCGTTTTTCGATATGAATCCTGGATTTGCAAAGGAGTTAGACCATGCTGATTTTTACAAATCAATAGATGCTGTTTTTTTAACTCATGGCCATTTAGATCATACGAGTGGTTTATCTAAATTTATTCAATATAAACCAGATATCATGATTGTTGCACAGTATGATTTAGCCATGATTCTTCTTCAAAAGGGAATGAAAAATGTTTTTCCGATTAATTTCGGCGGGAGCGCTTCGCTAGATGATGTACATGTAACAATGGTTCAGGCCTTACATACATCATCCTATGGCGAAACGGAGGGATTACCTGTGTATGCTGGGGAGGCAGCTGGCTATATATTTGATTTTAAAGATGATTATACCGTTTATCACTCTGGAGATACTGGTTTAATGCTTGATATGAAGCTGATACAAGATTTCTATCAGCCTGATATCGCCATCCTCTCATCATCTGGTCAACTTACAATGGGACCGAAAGAGGCTGCTTATGCTATTCAGCATTTATTAGATGTGAAATACGTTATCCCAAGCCATAACTTTCCAACCGAAAAGACCGCAACCAATTTAGACTCTTATACAAAGCTAACAAAGATTTTTCCAATTGTAGGGTATATGATGGATACTGGCAGAGAGTTAGCAGAATTATTAAAAGACTATTCAAAGACTAAAGTAATTGAACTTTCTTTTGGAGAAGAAAGAGAGTTTACGAAGGAAAACGTTATTGATTAAGAATAGGAGCCTAAACTTCAAACAAATAGTTTAGGCTCTTTTCTTTAGAATTAGTTAACATATCGGTACATGCTTAAAATTTAATAATATTTATTATTTAAAAAATCTAGGATACGTCTCATTCTAATGAGGAAGAAATATATGAAACCATTTCTCTTGCTGCATAGGAAACATACTTATTTTTCTTAAAAATAATTCCTAACTTCCAAATTATAGGTGGATTATCGATAGGAATAGCTTTAATGATACTTTGATCTACTTTTTTTGCAACGGATTGAGGAAAAATCGAGATACCTAGATTCTGGCCCACCATCTCCGTGATGAAATCCCAATAGATACTCTGATATGAAACATTGGGTTGAAATCCTACTTGTAAACACTCCTGAATAATTTGCTGATAGAGAGTAGAATCATCTGGAAAAAGGACAAATGATTCATCTTTTACCTCCAGTAAAGAAACCTTCTCTCTAGTAGCGAGAGGGTGAGAAGAATGAACAAATAACATCATCTCCTCTTCTATAAATGGTATAACATCAAATTCATCCTCTACGGGTAATGCAGCTACACCTAAATCTAGTATTCCCTCATTTACAGCTTGCTTTATTTTTATTACATGATTTTCTACTAATTGTATCGAAATATCGGGATACAATTCTCGAAAGCCTTTTATGATTTTGGGAAAAAATAAAAATCCTATGAGAGGAGGAACCCCAATTTTTAACTTTCCTTTTTTCAAATTCATCATATCGTTTAAAAGCGAAGATAAATCATCATGCAATCCTAAAATCTTTTGTCCTTCCTCAAATACAATTTCTCCAGCAACGGTTAACTCAATTTTCTTCGCTGAACGATCAATAAGTTCAACTTTTAACTCATCTTCTAGGTTTCGGACCATTTTGCTAATGGTTGGTTGAGATAAGCATAGAACTTGAGCTGCTCGTGTAAAGCTTTTTTGCTTTGCCACTTCTATAAAATAGTACAATTGCTTAGTATCCATTTTTGACCCCTCTATAGATATATT
>NZ_JBALPC010000165.1:0-7746 GCF_036965225.1 Bacillus sp. JJ1474
TTTTTATTTATAAATGTACGTACAAATAGTATAATTATATTAACTATGAAAAAGTTTAAAAGTTAAGCCTATAGTTGTATGGTGTATTAATATTTCTACACATATAACCATCTGAAACCATACAAGTGGAGGATACGATGATTAAATATAAACAAATTAAAGCACAAATCAAAGAATGGATACATGAAGAAAAGATCAAACCAGATGAAAAATTACAATCGGAAAATGAATTAGTTGAACTTTTCCAAGTAAGTCGTCATACCATCCGGCAGGCGCTTAATGAGCTTGTCCATGAAGGGTGGTTATATCGACAACAAGGCCGTGGTACCTTTTGTAGTAGTCTTATTAAAAAAGAGCCCCCTCAAATTGATAAGACAATTGGAATTATAACAACCTCAATTACAGATTATATTTTCCCATCTATCATTGGTGGAATTGAATCATACTTGAGTGATAGAGGGTATAATTTATTACTTGCCAGTACAAATCATGACACTGCAAGGGAAAGAAAATGTTTAGATAATATGTTGAGCCAAAAGCTCGATGGACTAATTGTAGAACCGACCAAAAGTGCTATTTACAACCCGAATCTGAATACTTACTTAACGATTGAAAAAAATAAAATTCCCTATGTGATGATAAATGCCGCCTACTCAGAGCTACAACCAGCTAGCCTAACTGTCGATGATGAGGCTGGAGGGTTTTTAGCAGCTGAACATTTTATTAAATTAGGTCATAAGAAGATAGGGGGTGTTTTTAAAATTGATGATTTGCAAGGTGTTAATAGGATGAAGGGATTTATGAAGGCCCATAGGGAGTATAATATTCCAATCCAACCGGATACGATTATTACCTTTATGACTGAAGACCGAGGTGCGAATCTTTACGAACAGATGCAAAATGTACTAGCCGAACGCGAGCATCCTACTGCCTTCTTTTGCTATAATGACCATATTTCTATTGTTCTACTAGATGCAATACGTGAAAAAGGTTTACGAGTACCAGAGGATATTTCAATAATAGGTTTTGATGATTCACAACTAGCACTTGCCTCTGAAGTGAAATTGACAACCATTACTCATCCAAAAGTAGATATGGGAAAGTTAGCTGCAAAATTAATAGTCGATGCAATTGAAAATGGGAAGGAAATAACAATCTCAGATTCTGTTATTTTCACTCCAGAACTAGTTATACGAAATTCAACAGGACCACTGCCAAACAGTGTAAAAGAATAATCTGGCAACAAGCAAAATTATGCTTGTTGCCAGATTTTTTTTCGAAATACTTTCCAAGGTTAGGTAAAATTCTGTGTAAAATGTTTAGTTAATTAACGGTAGACTAAAATTTCTAAATATTTAAAAAATATTGTGGTAAACTTGTACGTACAATTATATAATAGATGTATAGATATTATTTTAAGGAGGAGGACAAATGCTTTCTGAATTAAAAGAAGCTGTACTTGAGGCTAATCTGCAATTACCAAAATATAATTTGGTTACGCTTACATGGGGGAATGTTAGTGGGGTTGATCGTGAGAACAACCTAATAGTGATAAAGCCCAGTGGTGTACCGTATGAGGAATTAAAGGTCGAAGATATGGTTGTTGTTGACTTTAACGGAAATATTGTTGAAGGTAAGTTAAGACCTTCATCAGATACACCGACACATCTCGTTTTATATAAAGCATTTCCTGCAATTGGTGGAATTGTCCATACCCATTCTGCGTGGGCGACAAGTTGGGCTCAGGCGGGTAGAAGCATACCTGTACTTGGCACCACACATGCAGATTATTTTTATGGGGATATTCCATGTACACGTAAAATGACAGAGTTTGAAATATTAGGAGACTATGAGATAAAGACAGGGCTAGTTATAGCCGAAACATTTCAAAAGCAACAATTAGATCCTGAACAAATACCTGGTGTCCTTGTGGACGGACACGCACCTTTTGTTTGGGGAAAAGATACAAGTAAAGCAGTAGAAAATGCAGTCGTTTTAGAAGAAATTGCAAAAATTGCAACATCTACATTCACTTTAAATCCGAAAGTGGAGCAAATAAATCAAAAGTTACTGGATCGTCATTTTTATAGAAAACATGGTGTGAATGCCTATTACGGACAATAAATGGACTGAGAGGAGCTTTGATAGTGAAAAAATATACTATTGGTGTTGATTATGGGACCGAGTCAGGTCGAGCTGTTCTATTTGATATTACAGATGGAACTGAGGTTGCGGATCATGTAACACCATACCCGCATTCAGTGATTGATCAAACACTCCCGATAATAGGACTCTCTTTAGGGGATGATTGGGCACTGCAACATCCGCTTGACTATATTCATGTTCTTACGAATTCCATTCCTTCTGTTATTAAAGAAGCTGGTATAAATCGAGAACAAGTGATTGGTCTAGGGATTGATTTTACTGCATGTACCATGCTGCCTGTCGACAAACAAGGAACCCCTCTTTGCTTGAATGAAGAACTTGCATCTGATCCCCATAGTTGGGTCAAACTTTGGAAACATCACGCAGCTCAAGACGAAGCAAATCGCCTAAATGAGATTGCAAGGAATAGAGCCGAGGAGTTTTTAGCAAGATATGGTGGGAAAATTTCTTCTGAATGGATGATTCCGAAAATTTGGCAAATTTTAAATGAAGCCCCTCATATTTATGACAGAGCGGATCAGTTCCTTGAAGGTACAGATTGGGTGATTTCTAAACTTACAGGAGAAGTAAAAAGGAATAGTTGTACTGCGGGTTACAAGTCGATTTGGCATATGCAAAAAGGGTACCCATCAAAGGAATTTTTCAAGGCACTAGATCCACGTCTTGAACAAATAACTGAGACAAAATTACGGGGAGAAATCTATCCGATTGGAACGAAAGCAGGAGATTTAAAGGAGGAGATCGCAAAACAAATAGGATTATTACCTGGGACAGCTGTCGCAGTTGGAAATGTTGATGCACATGCAGCGGTACCAGCGGTTGGCGTTGTATCTCCGGGTAAATTAGTGATGGTAATGGGGACTTCAATTTGTCATATGCTCCTTGGAACCGAAGAAAAAGAAGTTGAGGGTATGTGTGGTGTAGTGGAAGACGGGATTATTCCAGGTTATTTCGGTTATGAAGCAGGTCAGTCCGCTGTTGGCGATATCTTTGCATGGTATGTGGATGAGGCGGTTCCTGCATACGTTAAGGATGCTGCACAGAAAGAAGGGCTAAGTATTCACCAATGGCTAGAAAAACAGGCTGCATCTAAAAAACCAGGAGAAACAGGGCTATTAGCACTTGATTGGTGGAATGGTAACCGTTCTGTTCTTGTTGATACAAATTTAAAGGGACTCATTCTAGGTTTAACATTAGCGACCAAGCCAGAGGAAATATACCGTGCATTACTAGAAGCAACCGCATTTGGTACACGAAAAATTATAGAAGCATTCAGAGATAATGGGGTCACCATTCATGAATTGTATGCGTGTGGTGGATTACCTCAAAAAAATAAATTATTAATGCAAATTTATGCTGATGTGACAAATCTAGAAATCAAAGTAGCTGCATCTAAACAAGTAGCTGCCCTAGGTTCCGCAATGTTTGCAGCGGTAGCAGCTGGTGAAGAAAAGAGTGGGTACCGTTCGATCGTAGAAGTTGCCGAAAAAATGGCAAGAGTTGAGGAAGAAACGTTCCGACCGAAAACTGAAAATGTGAAAATTTACAATCAACTATATCAAGAATATAGCAGGCTCCATGACTATTTTGGTCGCGGGGAAAACAATGTGATGAAACGATTGAATGTCATAAAAGAAGAAGCAATAAATTCTAAAATATATGCAATTTAGGGGGATTTCAAGAATGAAAATAAAAGCTTATGAATTTTGGTTTGTGACAGGAAGTCAGGATTTATATGGTCCGGATGTTTTACAACAGGTAGCCGCTCATACCCAACAAATGACAAAATCATTAAATGAAAAGCTTCCTTTCGATCTCGTATTCAAACCGGTTGTGAAAAGATCAGAAGAAATTAGAAATGTCATCATTGAAGCTAACTCATCGGAAAATTGTGCTGGAATCATCACTTGGATGCATACCTTTTCTCCAGCAAAAATGTGGATTGCAGGATTAAGTGAATTAATGAAGCCTCTTTTACATTTACATACACAATTTAATCGTGATATACCTTGGGATAAAATTGATATGGATTTTATGAATTTAAATCAATCCGCACATGGTGACCGTGAATTTGGATTTATCGGAGCTAGAATGAATATCCCCCGCAAAGTAGTTGTAGGATACTGGGATAGCCCAAAAGTTATTGAACGTATTGAAAAGTGGCTTTATACTGCAGTTTCATTTTCAGAAAGTAAGAAACTAAAGGTCGCTCGTTTTGGAGACAACATGCGTAATGTAGCAGTCACAGAAGGAGATAAGATCGAAGCGCAAATCAAATTTGGCTGGACCGTTGATGGATACGGGATTGGGGACCTTGTTAAAAGAATGAAAGAAATTTCGGAAGCAGCAGTAGATTTGCTACTCGAGGAATATGAACACTTATATGATATTCCGCATGAAGGATTTGTGCCAGGGCCAGTTCGGGATTCAATACGTGAACAAGCCCGGATTGAATTAGGTTTGAAAGCATTTTTAACAGAAGGTGGTTACAATGCATTTACAACAACCTTCGAAGACCTGCATGGTATGAAGCAATTACCGGGACTTGCTGCTCAGCGACTAATGGCAGAAGGATATGGTTTTGCTGGAGAAGGTGATTGGAAGACAGCAGCATTTGTTAGGCTAATGAAAATAATTGCAGCTGGAAAAGAAACATCATTTATGGAAGATTACATCTACCATTTAGATCCAGAAAATGAACTTGTACTTGGTTCGCATATGCTTGAAATTTGTCCAACAGTAGCAAACAGTAGACCAAAGATAGTTGTTCAGCCACTTAGCATTGGTGGAAAAGAAGACCCAGCCCGTCTAGTTTTCGATGGTGTAAGTGGCCATGCTGTAAATGCCACAATTATTGATTTAGGGAATCGCTTTCGCCTATTAATCAATGAAGTCGAAGCTGTGGAACAAGAGAGTGAAATGCCAAATTTGCCAGTAGCACGTGTGCTTTGGAAACCATACCCATCATTAAGTGAAGCAGCAGAAGCTTGGATTCACGCAGGTGGCGCTCATCACACAGTATTCTCTACAAAAGTAACCACTGAACAATTAATTGACTGGGCAGAGATGATCGGAATTGAATATACTTTAATCAATAAAGATACCAAACTATCATCATTTAGGAAGGAACTAAAATTACAAGATATTACAGCCCGTTTAATGTGAAACCATAAAATTCATTTGGAATTCTTGTTGCAGGGAAGGAAACCGACTTTGTCATCTTGGATGATAATTACGATATAAGTATGACCTTTTGCCATGGCTTGATCGCCTATTACTAAGAAAGTCTAAAGAAATAATGATGGGATTGTCTTTTAGTGGGTCCAGACCCTTTAGAAGACAATCCCTTTCTTATATTATCGAATTCTTGTTTCCGTTTCTACATTAAAGAAATGGATTTTATTCATATTTAAGGCAAGTTCAATTATTTGTCCGCTTTGAATATTTGCATTAGCATCTAGACGTGCGACAAAATTTTGACCTTCTAAACTTGAATAGATCATTAATTCTGCACCTGTTAGCTCGGAAACATCTACTTGAGCAATAATCGCTGAACCTTTTAAGGATTCAATGACAGTGGGATCATTATGAAAATCTTCAGGACGAACGCCAAGGATGATTTCTTTGCCAACATAGCCCTTATCACGCAGTAACTTCATTTTTCCTTCAGGTACCGCAAGTTTAGTACTTCCTGCTTTAAATCCGCTCTCTTCAAGGATTCCGGTAAAAAAGTTCATTGCTGGTGAGCCAATAAATCCGCCAACGAAAACATTTTCTGGATTATCATAAACCTCTTTAGGGGCTCCAACCTGTTGAATTAAACCATCCTTCATTACAACAATTCGTGTTGCCATAGTCATGGCTTCCGTCTGATCATGAGTAACATAAATCGTTGTCGTCTGTAATCGTTGGTGAAGCTTAATAATTTCTGAACGCATTTGTACACGTAGTTTAGCGTCAAGATTGGAAAGCGGCTCGTCCATTAAAAATACCTTTGCATCACGAACGATCGCTCTTCCCAATGCAACACGCTGACGCTGTCCGCCTGATAGAGCTTTTGGCTTTCGATCTAGATAGGTTTCAAGACCTAGAATTTTAGCTGCATCTTTTACCCGTCGGTCAATTTCAGTCTTTGAGAATTTCCTCAGCTTTAACCCGAATGCCATATTATCATAAACGCTCATATGTGGATAAAGGGCATAGTTTTGAAAAACCATCGCAATATCCCTGTCTTTTGGCGGAACATTATTAACTCTTTTCCCATCGATATAAAAATCACCTTTTGAAATCTCTTCAAGTCCGGCAATCATACGTAAGGTGGTGGATTTTCCACACCCGGAAGGACCAACGAAAACAATAAATTCTTTATCATTAATATCGAGATTAAAATCTTCAACAGCTGTAACCTTATTGTCATACACTTTGTAAATTTGTTCGAGTTTCAATTCCGCCATGTTAAAAGCCCCTTTTTATTTTATTTAATAAAATTGTAAACAAAATAGAATCTTCTGAATATGGGCTGTGTGCACAAACTTTTTATCGAATATTTATGCGGTATGGCTATTAGAAGTTTTACCTTATGGCCAATCAGTCTCTAATAGGAGACATGCAAGGAAAACAGTGATCGTGCTGTGAAAATCCTTTAGGTTGACACCTGTTTTCTCGGCAAATTTATCCAATCTATACTGCAATGTATTGCGGTGAATATAGAGCTGTTTTGCTGTTAAGGTGGCATTGGAGTTATTTTCTAAAAAGCGTTTAACAGTCGTTAATAACTCAGGCTCATCGGCAATTTTTAAGAGCAATTGGGATCGCAGCCATTCCTGCATATGTTTAGGCAGGTGATTAGAGAGCATGAAAGGAAAACATTTTTCAAAAGTATGAAATGGCTGAGCAGGCATTAGCTGAATTACATTTTCAAAGAAATATTTATCCTCTTTCAGATGATCTGGCCAGTCTTTCGATAACGATTGAACCTTACCACAGTAAAAATAGGCCTTTATGAAAAAGTCGCTTTGAATTGTTTGACTCAGGGAAAGAAACAAGTCTCCGTTAATTTTTTGCTCAGGGTTCCTTTCAATAATAACCCCGCTTTCATGATCCTCCCATAGAATAATTGAGTCATCAGGGAAAAAACCGTAAATAGCTTCCTCAAGGTCATTTCGTTCCCACTCAATTCCATTTAGATGGTACAGAATTAAGCGATATGTTGAATCTTGGTATTCTGGGGGAAGCTCTCCTTGTAAATAAAGGAAATCATACCATTTTTGCGCCTTAGGATGGATTTTCAAAGAAGTAGTTTCATAATGTAGTAGAGTTTTTAGCAAGGCTAGCTCTTGTTTAGAAATGCTTTCAAACGGAATACCCAGCCATCTGGGGTTAGTATCATCTTTAAACCAATAATAATTAATATAATAGCTATAATTAGGCTGTTCCGATAGCACCAAAGATTGATTGTAATGTGACAATAATTTATTAAACATAATTTATCTCTCCATTACTGGATAAATTCTTTTTGTGAAAAACTTCCTACTTTAAGTATAAAATGATCAAGGTATTATTGAGTATACAGTATTTAGT
>NZ_JBALPC010000166.1:0-17396 GCF_036965225.1 Bacillus sp. JJ1474
AACTTGCTAAAACAATCATCATAAAAGCCATCCATGATATATCCAATAGGGAATCCTCCTAAATGTTCCTTTTTTTAGTATCACCGGATAGTAACCATATTATGTTAAGAATTATGAGAGGATATTGTTCAGCCTAAGGGGGTGAGTGTAACGGGGATTTATATCGAGAAAAAAGTTTTCTGTAAATGTCTGAATATATTTACAATTCATATAACGATAAACTACAATAGCGTTATAAAGGTGTAATATAATTAATCATTTCATATAGATTTAATAGGAGGAGCAGAAATGGCCAATCTTACAATGGTGGCCGAAAAGAGAAACTAGAACAATTTATCAGACGGAATGAGGCAAGGGATAAAATCGAAGCAATGTTTTGGAGGAATCGAGGCAAAAGCTTCACATAGAGCTGTTCAATGTAAGTGTTTTGAAGGGCGAGAAAAGAAATCAGAATTATAAAGGAAAGTAGGGGAGAATTGCATGTTTGAAACGATCCGTTATGACGTTAAAAATGGAGTTGCCTGGCTTTACTTAAATAGGCCAGACAAACTTAACGCGTTTACTGCGCAAATGAACCGTGAAATAAAAGACGCCGTAAGAAGCGCTTCAAAGGACGATAAGGTACGCTGCATAGTTATTACAGGCGAGGGCCGGGCGTTCTGTTCCGGCCAAGATTTATCAGAAGTCGATGAAAAAATGGATCATGGCGATGTGCTAAGAAACCATTACGGCCCGATGGTTAAACAATTGAGACAATGTGAAAAGCCGATTATCGCAGCAGTAAATGGAGTAGCTGCTGGAGCAGGATTTTCCCTTGCACTTGCGTGTGACTTTAGACTAGTTTCAGAGAAAGCGAGTTTCGTAAATGCTTTTATACATGTAGGGCTCATTCCAGACTCTGGAAATCTCTATTTTCTAAGTCAGCTCGTTGGTCATGCAAAGGCGGCAGAGCTCGCTATATTGGGAGAAAAAGTGCCCGCTGAGGAGGCCGTTCATATTGGCCTTGCGAATCGGATGATCCCAGTGGAGGCTTTCGAGAAAGAGGTAAGCAGCTTTGCTTCACGCCTTGCATCTATGCCGACGAAGGCGATAGGTTTAATCAAACGCTCACTAAAAGCAGTTTCCACTCTATCCTTTGAAGACTATCTTGAACACGAAGCACAAGGCCAGAGAGCGGCTGGATTAACAGCTGATCATCGTGAAGGCATTGAAGCATTTTTGCAAAAAAGAAAGCCTATTTTTTTAGGAAAATAATAAGGTGAGTTATACAAGTAATGCAGGCAGAGAAAGTAGTGTTATTCTAAGTGGAGATTAGCAAAGGTGAATTTATAAATATTAGTTAAGACGACAGCGAAATAAGGTTATCTTTCCATACTCATTGAATGCATAAGGAGGAGAATCGATATGATCACCCGCATTGTGGTTGTAGGATCCGGCGTAATGGGCAGAGGCATTGCCTATGTTGGAGCAGTTGGCGGATATTCAGTCACATTAGTAGACATTAATGAATCAGCTTTGCAAAATGCCAAGCAGGAAATTGGCTCGATTTTTGAAAAAGGACTGTTACGGGGAAAAATTTCTCCAGAAGAAGCAGTAAAAGCCCGTGCTAATTTAGGCTATGAAAGTAACTTGTCTAAAGCAGCTTCAGTTGCTGATTTAATCATTGAAGCTGTTCCTGAAATAGCAGCAATTAAAAAACAAGTGTTTGAAATAATGGAAGAGCATGCATCTGAAAGCTGCATCTTTGCTACTAATACATCCACAATGAGTCCAACAGAGATTGCTTCTTATGCAAAACGACCAGAAAAAACAATCGCGATGCATTTCTTTAATCCTGTACATAAAATGCCTCTCGTAGAAATTGTCCGCGGCTTGGAAACGAGTGAGGAAACAGCAAATGTCATCAGGGAAGTAGCTGTCAAAATGGGGAAAGAAACAGTCGTAATTAATGAATTCCCAGGATTCGTAACGAGCCGGATTAGTGCCCTTGTCGGCAACGAAGCGTTTTATATGCTTCAGGAGGGACTCGGAACACCTGAAGAAATTGATAAAGCTATTAAACTTGGCTTGAACTATCCAATGGGGCCATTTGAACTAGTTGACCTTGTCGGCCTTGATGTCCGTTTAAACAACCTAAAATATTTACATGAAAAGCTTGGCGAGAAATACCGCCCGGCACCGCTTCTAGAACAGTACGTCAAGGCCGGGCGTCTAGGTCGAAAAAGCGGAAAAGGTGTTTATGACTATACGAACAAGGAAGAGATGGTAAAAAAATGAGAGAAGTAGTCATTATTGATGCTGTCCGTACACCGATAGGCAAATATAAAGGAGCTTTAAAAGATGTAAGACCAGATGACCTAGGTGCTGTTGTTATTAAGGCACTTATCGAAAGAAACCCTAAACTTCCCCCAGAAAAAATTGAAGAGGTTATTTTTGGCAACGCGAATCAGGCCGGGGAAGATAACCGAAATGTAGCGAGAATGTCTGCTTTGCTTGCGGGCCTTCCAGTGGAAGTCGGAGGAACGACCATCAACCGCCTGTGCGGTTCTGGCTTGGATGCGGTCTTGTATGCAGCAAGATCCATTGCTGTTGGCGAAGGTGATATTTTTATCGCGGGCGGAACAGAGAGTATGACACGTGCACCGCTCGTGATGGCGAAGCCTTCTCAGGACTATCCGCGCGGCAATATGGAATTGCAGGATACAACGATTGGCTGGCGCTTTACGAATCCAAAGCTGAAAGAAATGTACGGCACGGACTCCATGCCGCAAACGGCTGAAAATGTCGCACAGCGTTATAATATTTCACGAAGAGACCAGGATCAATTTGCCTTTGAAAGCCAGCTGCGTGCGAAAAAGGCGATGGAGGAAAATCGTTTTTCAGAGGAAATTGTCCCGGTTATTTACAAAGACCGTAAAGGAAATGAAATTATTGTAAATACAGACGAGCATCCACGCCCAGATTCTACACTGGAAAAGCTCGGCAAACTCAGACCGCTCTTTGAAGGCGGTACAGTAACAGCTGGCAATGCCTCAGGAGTAAATGATGGAGCTTCTGCCCTGCTATTGATGAGCGCTGAAAAAGCTAAAGAATTGGGCTTGAAGCCGCTGGCGAAATATGTGACAGGTGCAACAGCGGGGCTTGAGCCAGCCGTTATGGGACTTGGTCCGATTTATGCATCAAGAAAAGCGCTTGAACGGGCAGGTTTAACAGTAGATGATTTGGGACTAATCGAATTGAATGAGGCGTTTGCATCTCAATCGCTTCAATGTATTCATCAGTTGGGACTTAATCAAAGTAAGGTGAACGTTAATGGGGGGGCGATTGCTTTCGGACATCCGCTTGGCGCAAGCGGTGCCCGCATTTTAACGACACTTCTTTATGAAATAAAGAAACGTGATGAAAAATATGGCCTTGCGACAATGTGTATCGGTGTTGGCCAGGGAATTGCTGCTATTGTTGAGAATGTAAATGAATAGTCCTATTTTTTGAACAACACTTTCAAACAGGCTGTCCAGAACCGCCCATTATATAGGCAGGTGTTGGGCAGTCTTTTTATAGAGAAAGGATGAAGGATAATGATGAAATCTGTTTGTGAATTGCTTCAAATCAAATACCCGATTATCCAGGGGGGAATGGGTAATATCAGCAATGCACAGCTGACAGCGGCTGTTTGCGAAGCGGGAGGTCTTGGGACAATTGGCTGCGGCACGATGGCACCAAATGAAGTAGAAAAAATTATTCTTGAAACGAAGCAGCGCACGAATAAACCTTTTGCTGTAAATATCGCGGTTAGTGTATCTCCTTATACGAAGGAGCTAATTGAACTCATGATTAATCACCGTATTCCAGTTGTATCCTTATCAGCGGGAAATCCGGCTCCTTACATTCCAGTGCTTCATGAACATGGTGTGAAGGTAATTGCCCTCGTTGCATCAGTAAAGCATGCCAAAAAAGCTGAAGCGGCTGGAGCGGATATTTTAGTAGCGGAAGGCTATGAGGCCGCAGGGATTAACTCTAGTCTGGAATTAACAACATTTACGCTTATTCCGCAAATTGTGAAGCATGTGAGCATACCAGTATTGGCAGCTGGTGGCATCGGAGACGGCAAAGGCCTAGCGGCAGCACTGATGCTGGGTGCAAGCGGAGTGCAAATGGGTACTAGACTAATCGCGACAAAAGAAGCACCATTTCACGATTTATATAAACAGAATCTGGTTAACGCAGGCGACACAGAAACGATGATTTTTGGCCGCAGTGTTGGTCAGGTCAGAAGAATTTTAAAAACACCATACGCGAAGACTCTTCATGATCGGGAAAAAGCGGGAATGACATTAGAGGAATATGCAGAATGGACATCGGAAGAAAAACATATTAAAGGTGCGATTGAAGGCGATTTGGAAAATGGATTTATGAACAGTGGCCAGATTGCGGGGTTAATCGAAGATGTTCCAAGTGTGAAGGAACTGCTTGTTGACATGATGGAGGAAACGGAAAGACGGTTAACCGAATCAGCACAAGAATTTGCAGCGTTTCGAAAAAGCAATCGGAACAAAAGCGTGTAAGAGTTCAAATTCTATGGGAATCTACGAAAAAGTGGAAACGAACCCGTACCCCGCCCCACTTGTACCTCAAACTTGCTATAATGATAACTACTAGAACAGACCTAAGCGGAATAAGGGGCGTTAACATACAAATGAACAAGACAATTGGAATATTAGCTCATGTCGATGCGGGAAAAACCACTTTTTCAGAACAGCTGCTTTACCATACAAAAACGATCAAGAAACGGGGACGGGTTGACCATCAAAGTGCCTTTCTTGATAGCCATGAAATAGAAAGGCAGCGTGGTATTACCGTTTTTGCTGATCAAGGGATCTTTGAATTTGGGGATGCTACCTACTATTTAATTGATACTCCGGGGCACATCGATTTTTCTCCAGAAATGGAACGAGCTATTCAGGTGATGGATTTGGCCGTTATTATCGTCAGTGCTGTAGAGGGGGTAGAAGGTCATACGGAGACGGTTTGGAATCTGTTGAAAAAGCACAACATTCCAACCTTTTTCTTTATTAATAAAACTGATAGAGCTGGTGCGGATATTGACCGAGTGTTAGATGAAATACGCAGTAGTTTAACAGTAGATATTTGTGACATAACATCCTCTTTAACTGATGGAATAATGGCGGATGAATTAATCGAATTTCTAGCTGAGAGGGATGAGGAATTACTAGCATACTATTTGGATAAAGGATACGAACCTCAATTATGGATCCAAAAAATGCAAACAATGGTCCAATCATCTCAAATTTCTCCCGTATCAAGTGGGTCAGCTCTTCAGGATATAGGTGTGAAAAGCTTTCTAGAAAAATTGGAATTACTATCTGTGACGAACTTCCCTCTGAATGCGCCTTTTTCCGGCAGAGTCTATAAGGTTCGTTATGAAAAAAATGGGACAAGAATCACTTTTATAAAGGCTTATACTGGTACTCTAAGTGTACGGGAAGAGATGAACTATGGCGATGGAATAACGGAAAAGGTAACACAAATTCGCCGTTATAATAGCAGTCAATATGAACAAATCGATCAAGCATGCGCTGGAGAACTTTTTGCAGTTACAGGGATTACAGGCGCATCCGTTGGTGATGGAGTTGGGGCAATAAAGGAAAAAGCTGTATACGAAATAGTGCCAACTCTTCGATCAAAAGTCGTGTTTGAGTCCGGAGTGAATGTAAAAGAGGTTTTGCGATATTTTCGTATGCTTGAAGCAGAGGACCCTTCGCTTAATGTAAAGTGGGAGGAGAGTTTGCAGGAAATTCACCTGCATGTTATGGGAGCCATTCAGCTTGAAGTGCTAGAGGAATTAGTTAGAGATCGGTTTCATTTAAACATTGCTTTTGAAAAGCCGGAAGTTCTTTATGAGGAAACCATCGAAACAGAAGTGATTGGGTACGGGCACTTTGAGCCGCTTCGCCATTATGCAGAGGTTCATGTGAAATTAGAGCCAGGAAAAAGAAATAGCGGGATTGTTTTTGAAAGTCAGTGCCATACTGACCATTTATCCATTGGCTATCAAAATTTAGTCGGCCAGCATGTTCAAGAGCGGGAGGTTCACGGTGTGCTTACCGGCTCGCCTCTTACAGATTTAAAGATTACGCTGCTGACCGGAAAAGCTCACAATCAGCATACCCATGGGGGTGACTTTCGGGAAGCCACTTATCGGGCTTTAAGACAAGGATTAGAAAAGGCACGCAACGTATTGCTTGAACCTTACTATCAATTCAAAATCAAAGTGGATTTAGACCAAATGGGGAGGGTGTTATCGGATATTCAAACGGCATACGGCCGCTTTGATCCGCCAGTGACGGAGGGCGAAAAAGCAATTTTGACAGGAAATGTTCCGGTTGCAACCTTTATGGATTACGGAACGGTGCTGGCTTCTTTTACTCATGGCAAAGGGCGTATTGCATTAACTTTTGCAGGCTATGACCGATGTCATAACGAGCAGGAGGTCATTGAACGTATCGGGTATGATAAAAATGCGGATCCTGATTTCACATCCGCCTCTATATTTTGTGCAAAAGGACATGGCTATTCGGTGAAATGGGATGAGGCTGAGGGTATGATGCATTGTTTATAGGGCAATTGGGGGAGGGCCCCGACAATCGGGCAGCGATGATCTCCCCACATCCCCCTACAAAGCCTAAATTTGTTTCTGTCTGGAATTCTCACCTATAGCTTTAACAACTTCTACTGCCTTCTCGACATCATCATTCGTGATGCCTCTATGTGTCACAAATCGGATTCGATATGGACCAGAAGAGGTTGCTAGAATCTCATGATCTCTTAAATGCTTGATAAATTCCTCTGAGTCCATTCCGATTCGATCAATATCCACCATGATAATATTGGTTTCCACACTATCTAAATCGATGTCAATTCCGTCAATTAGGGATAGTCCTTTAGCAAGGGCTTTTGCATGAATATGGTCTTCTTTCAAACGGTCAATCATTTCTTCTAGAGCCACAATTCCTGCCGCACCAATGATACCTGCCTGACGGGTTCCGCCTCCGAGCATTTTTCTCCACTTTCTGGATCTTTCTATAAACTCCTTTGTTCCTACTAATAGTGAGCCCATAGGAGCACTAAGTCCTTTAGATAAACAAAACTGAACGGAGTCTGCATATTTGGCCATTTCTTTAGGATGAACGTTTAAACGAGTAGCTGCATTGAATAATCTTGCCCCGTCTAAATGGATGGGAATCTGATACTCTCTTGAAAGCTGATAAACCTCTTCCATATAACTAAGCTGCAAAACCCGCCCGCCTGAAAATGCATGGGTATTCTCTAAGCAAATCAAGCTAGTTCTTGGAAAGTGAATGTCATTTCCGCGAATGGCTTTCTTTATTTCAGATAAAGGCATTTGTCCATTTATCCCTTTAATGGTCTTCGCCTGTACCCCTGCGATGGTTGCGAGACCGCCAGTTTCATAGTAAAAAATATGGGAATTCTCTTCTAAGATGACCTCATCTCCACGCTGCGTATGAGTTAAAACAGCTACTTGATTTCCCTGTGTTCCGCTTGTGACAAATAAAGCGGCTTCTTTTCCAAGTAAGTCTGCCGCTATTTGCTCTAAACGATTGATAGTAGGATCATCACGATATACATCATCCCCAACCTCGGCATTTCGCATTGCATCTCTCATCTTTTCGGTAGGCATTGTAACAGTATCACTTCTTAAATCTATCGGCATTGTGTTTCCTCCTCGTAAATTTCTCTATAATGTAATTTAATCATAAAGTTTGCATAGAAACTATCATACTCATTAAATATTGCCATAATCTTCTTAAAAGGCTAGAATAGATTCACTATTGAAAAAAGATTTGAGGAAACAATATGACAGCACTTAAAAATTTGCATCCACTTGTATGGAATATTGTCATTGGAACGGTTTTCGGAAGAATGGCAACCTCCATGAGCATTCCGTTTTTGGCTATTTATTTAACAAATGTAAAAGGGGTTTCACCTACTCAAACAGGGCTTATTATCGCCGTGAGTTCACTGGTCGGGATTGCAACGAGCTTTTTTGGCGGCTATTTTTCCGATCGATTTGGCAGGAAAAAGGTTTTATTAATTTCAATTTTCCTATGGGCCTTTGTTTTTATCGGCTTTGGCTTAGTGGAAGCGGTTTGGGGATTTTTTCTTATGAATGCGCTAAATGGATTCTGCCGTTCTACTTTTGAACCGGCATCAAGAGCTTTGCTGGCGGATTTAACAGAACCGAAAAATCGACTGCTCATTTTTAACCTTCGCTATACGGCGATTAATGTCGGCGTGATTTTCGGTCCGCTCCTTGGGTTTTACTTAGGTTCATCTAAATCCACCTCTGCCTTTTTTATTGCGGCTGGTGTGTATGCCCTATACGGATTATCGCTCCTATTAACCTATCGAAAAACATCGAATCAAACAGTATTAAAAGAAAATATAAGCTCTGGTAATCGTGTGAAAATCATCGATGCATTTAGGATTACCAAATCAGATTCCATTTTATTATGGTCATTAATTGGGTTTATTTTGGCGATTACTGGATATTCCCAATTGTCGTCCACTTTGCCTCAATTTCTGTCGAACACTTCTCTCATTGAAAATGGAGCCAAGACGTTTTCGATTTTGTTAGCGTTTAATGCGCTTACTGTCATTTCTATCCAGTACCCGCTATTATCGATTGGAAAAAAATACTCGCCTTTAACTTCCATCATGTTGGGCAGTATCATGATCAGCTTGGGTTTAATTGGCTTTGGTTTAGCTAGAGGAATACTCGTGTGGATGATTGTCATGTTTGTTTTCACAGCTGGAGAAGTGTTAATGTTCAGCATGACAGATTTATTCATGGATAATATTGCAAAGCCACATTTGCGGGGTACGTATTTCGGGGCGATGGGGTTTACACAGATTGGAAATGTCATCGGGCCAGCGCTTGGCGGATTTCTGCTCGATACATATGGGTATGACAAACCAATTCTTGTTTTTGGATTATTGTGCTTTTCCTCAATACTAGCGATCCCAATTCTGCTAGGCGTCAAGGCGAAAATGAAGAAACAGCCGCTTCGTGAGGCTTAGGGGAATTAATGATTGAAACGGATTTGTTATTACACAAGCTGAACGCCCTTCCTCTATTCTTGAGGGAGGGCGTTCCTTTAACCTAAAATTGCCGGCAATTTAATTTTGATTGTAAATTCATGCTCCTTATAGACGAAATCCAGAAATCCTTCGTGATCCTTGACAATATTATGAATGATCTCTGTTCCGAAGCCTTCATGATCACCTGTTTTCGTTGTCTTTCCATATGTTTGGAACAATCCATCCAAAATATCGGCAGGGATTGGCAGACTATTATTTTTACAGATTAATAGATATAATCCGCTTCTTTTGTAAAATTGCAATGTGACGCAAGCTTGTTCTTCATGCTTCTTTTGCCAATCGATGCATGCATCGATACTATTTGATAAAAGATTGCCTATTAAAGCAACTACATGCTGGTCGGATAGGGGGAGTGTTGATAAAGGCAGATCAAAATCGTAAACAACCTCTATATCTGATGCTTTAGCCTGCTGGTACAGTTTATGCAGAACGCCTGCGACTACACCACGTTCCCCTTTTATAGATAAATTCGTCTCTTCATACCCATCAACAAGTTCATCAAGATAAGCCTTTGCCTCCGAATACTTTCCATCCTCCAGTAAGTAGTGGATAGCCGAAACATGTTTTAAAAAGTCATGTCTCTCGGTTCGAACAAGGCGAAAAGTTTCATTGAATTGGTTATTTTGCTCTTCAAATTCCTTTAGCTTTTTAGTAAAAGATGTGAGCTGGTTTGCCCAAATTATTCGCACGGTTTCAATCCCGATAAAAATAAGAAAAGGAACGAGAAAAATCCAGGAAGGTTTATCAGTTATATAAATTAATACAAGCAATGCCTGCATAACAAAAAGGCTAGAATTCCAAATATAGCTTAAGATTGAAACTCTGACAGGGACTTTTTTATATAAGAAAAAAATGAAACAGACAATAAATAGGCAAATAATGATAATTGGAAATTGAAAAGAAAGGTTCAGCAGCACTGAGCGCAGGTGAACGAATCCTAATACAGCGATGGTTGCCCAATATATTTTATTCAGTATCAAGTCTTTTCCACCTTTAAAAATAATTTTGCTGTAAAAAATCTACTTTCTCCTTTGTAATCATCGCTTGTTCCTCAATACCTTCAAAGGTAACAATATAGGAATTCTTTGCGTAGAGAGAGAAGTTCAACACATAGTGAATATTGATGATAAATGATCGATGTGAACGAATGAAATCACGTTCACGCAGCTCGCCCTCTAATTCATTCAATGTTTGGTATGTTTTGATCTGCCCGGATTTTGTATAGATGGTCGTGGACCTTCCGGATCTTTCTATAAAAATGATATCCTTCTTTTGAATGATATGAATATTGTTTTTCTGTTTAATATAAAGCCGTCCATTAATCTCGGCAGATTTTGTTTTCTCCTTTAGCCGTTCAATCGATTGGATGAGCCGTTCCTTTGGGTATGGCTTCATAATATAGTCATGTACATTGATTTCAAAAGCATGAACAGCATAGCCGCTATTTCCGGTAACAAAAATGACTGAAATATTCAGGGCATGTGAATGAATAATATCTCCCAGTTCATAGCCGGACAGGTCCGGCATCTCAATATCTGCAACTAATAAATCAATTTCTTCTTTTTTAATATGTTCATAGGCTACTTCTGCTGATGTGGTGGAGAAGATAATTTCCACACCTTCTATACCTGAAATGATTCCATTTAATTTGTCTAAGTCAATTTTGCGATCATCTACAAGACCAATCCTCATAATGAACTCCTTTACGATAAAAAGCTCGGTTCATCCTCACAAGTGAGTCTGCTTTCATTATTTTACCATTCTTAATAGGGAATTTGTCATTTTCGCGACACGAAAAGGAATATTCGCGACATAAGTGAAGATTCCCTTTTTCAATCCTTGTATGATAAATACAAGAAATCAAACAGATGGAGAGATGAAGATGATGATTCAAATTCATGAAGTCACAAAACAATTTAAGGATAAAAAGAAATATGTAACCGCCTTAAAACATGTATCCTTTAACGTTGCTAAGGGAGAAGTACTAGGACTGCTGGGTGAGAATGGCGCAGGAAAAACAACCTTGCTTCGGACAATCGCCACATTGCTTACTCCGTCAGAAGGCAGTGTAACTGTAGGAGAATATGACACTTTAAAAAATCCAAATGAAATTAAGAAAAGAATAGGCGTGCTTTTTGGAGGGGAGACAGGGCTGTATGACCGGTTGACTGCTCGCGAAAACCTTGAATACTTTGCAAGTCTTTACGGATTGGGAAAGCATGAAACAAAAGTACGGATTGATGACCTAACAAAAATGTTTGGCATGAGGGATTACCTCGATCGGAAGGTTGGAGGCTTCTCTAAAGGAATGCGGCAAAAAGTAGCCATCGCCAGAACGCTAATTCACAATCCTGAAATCATTCTATTCGATGAACCAACAACAGGATTAGATATTACATCCTCCAATGTTTTCCGTCAGCTTGTCCATCAGCTTAAACGTGAGGGAAAGACGATTGTTTTTTCCAGCCATATTATGGAGGAAGTTTCGCTGCTATGTGATTCGGTCGCGATGATGCATAAAGGAGAGCTAGTTTACAACGGAAATCTTGAAGCCCTTTACAAATCTGAAGGAAGCCGGGATCTTAATTTTATTTTTATGAGTAAGCTTGTTAGAGGAGGAAACCACTATGCTTCGTAAAATTTACTTTAAAGAATTAAAAGACTGCTTCCGTGACAGCAGAACTTTATTATTAACGGTATTGCTGCCAATTATTATGATGACTGGAATGACCTTTTTCTATGAAAAATTGATATCTAGTGATGAAGGTAAGACATATATGCTGGCTGTAGATCAATCATTTGGTACCGAAGAGGAGAGCCTATTTTCTGGTTTTGAAAATATTGAATTTGTTAAATCAGCAAATCCTGAAGAAGCTCTGAATGAGGGTGAGGCTTTAGCTGCTCTTGAACTAAGTTCTAATTTTATCGAGAGCATTAATAAAGGTGAAGAGGCTTCAGTAACCATTATCGGTAATTCTTTTAGCCAGAACTCCTCAAATTTGATGAATCTAGTAAATACCGCTTTAACAGCTTACGAAAAATCGGTCACTTCAGAACGATTAGAAAAGCTAGGAACAGAAACTTCGGTCATTCAGCCTTTTGCCATCAATCAAAAGGAAATGTCAGCAGAAGATCCTAATATTAATTTAATTGCTATGCTCATTCCATTAATTTTATCAATTGCGATTGGGGTCGGTGCCGGTCCGGCTGCTTCAGATTTATTTGCTGGAGAGAAGGAAAGAAAAACGATGGAAGCTCTATTAATGACACCAGTCAACCGGGCAAAGCTGCTTTTTGCAAAATGGCTGACCATTGCAACTGTTGGAGCGATAACCGGAATTATTACTCTAATTGTCGTCGCGTTAGAAATTGGCTTGTTAACTGAAAATCTCAAAAAGGCTGTCACTTTTGGAGATAATGCAGGAATCATCATCGGCTTAGCTATCTTTATTTCGATTATTTATGCCATGTTCAACGCATCAATCCTTATGATTACAAGCATTATTGGCAAAACGGTAAAGGAATCGCAAAGCTATAGTACGCCTGTTATGATGCTGGCAATTATTCCAACGATGGTTATATCCGGAATTGGAATCAATGAATTAGGCTTTGAGCATTTCGCGATTCCAATCATGAACCTTTTCAGTATATTGAAGGAATTAGTTTTCGGTATTGTCAATATAGAACATATTTTAATAACGATTGCAAGTAACGTCATTTGTATGATTGTACTCTTTATTATTGGAAGAATCTTATTCATGAAGGATAAGTGGGTTATGAATTAATGAAATTAAAAGAGACGGTTCCTATTCTTACTTGGTGGAACGGTCTCTTCCGATAAAGGTTTTTTAGCTTTTTTCATAGAATATTAGGGTATATAACAAAATTTGAAAAAAGGGATTATGATGCCTAAATATAAATTTTTGGAAAGATTATTATTTCCGCCAACATATTTAAACAAGGTGAAGCTGCAAAGCACATTGCATGGAAAGACAATCCTTATTACGGGTGCAAGCTCGGGAATTGGGGAGCAGTTGGCCTATATGCTAGCGGAGGTAAATGTCCATTTACTATTAGTAGCAAGAAGAGAGGAAAAGCTGTTGACGATGAAAAAAGAAATTGAAAAGTCAGCAGCAATAGTTAGTATTTTTCCAGCAGATTTAAGAGTGGATGAAGAGATGCAGGGACTGCTGACATTCATTCGACACCTGCCTTCCGGATTGGACATCGTTGTTAGCAATGCGGGAATATCAATTAACCGATCTATTATGCATTCACTAGATCGGTACCACGATTTTACCCGTACGATGGCCATTAATTATTTTGCACCGGTTCAACTGCTATTGTCGGTTATTCCGATACTTGAAAAAAATAAAGGTCAGATCATTAATGTTTCTACTATAAACGCTTTGCTGCTGCCATTTCCCTTTTGGGCTGCTTATCAGGCATCCAAGTCAGCCTTTGATACATGGCTTCGATCCGCAGCTCCTGAATTGAATGCAAAGGAGATTTCAACCACAACGATCTATCTGCCATTAGTTAAAACATCAATGATCCTGCCAACAGCTGCTTATCAAAAAATGCCTGCCATGTCCTCCGAGCATGTTGCCAAAATCATTTGCCAAACGATGTATACAAGAAGAAAAAGGTACAGTCCGTGGTGGCTAATATTTGGGGAGCTTGCATCCATAGTTTTTAGAGGAATGTGGGAACGATTATGCCCAATTATTTTAAGAAAAAAGGGGAAATGAAACATGAAAATATTAAAACTCATATTCGTTTTATATAAAATCAAATTACTTTCCCCTTTAGGCTTATATAGGTTACTGGCAGCGATTTCAAAGAACGGAATCAATATCATGACTCTCCTGCAAATTGCAAAAGGGACATACGGGAACAAAGTTGCATTAGTAGACGATAATGAAACAATAAGCTACAACCAATTATTCTCCCAATCCGAAAAACTTTCTATCGTTCTATTAGAAAAATACGGGCTTAGGTGCGGTCAGAAAGTAGGTTTTCTGTGTAAAAATCACGCTTCATTAATCAGATCTATTTTTGCTGTTTCTAGATTAGGAGCAGATATTTATTTACTCAATCCAGGAATGAGCAAAAATCAGTTTAAATCGCAATTGGAAAAACATCATTTTGATTTCCTTGTATATGATCCGGAGTTAAGGACGATTATCGAATATGCAAACTATTCAAAAGAAATGGTTATGAGTTATCATGATCATCTGCCTGCAATCAATCAGTTAATGACCACAAATCTAATTAAGGAAATAAAATTGCCTAGAACTTCTATGGGTAAAATCATGCTGCTGACTGGCGGCACGACAGGAAAATCAAAGGAAGCCCCTCATAAACCATCACTATTCAATTATTTAAATCCATTTGTCAGTTTGCTCGTTAGACTTAAGCTTATAAAATACAATCCTGTTTATATTGCTACTCCTATCTACCATGGCTATGGTGTTGCTGTATTATTTTTATTTATCGCATTAGGGAAAAAAGTGGTGATCAGCAAAGGGTTTCATGCCCAAAAAGCCTGCCAGCTTATTCGAGAGCACAAGGTTCAAGTCGTAACGGTCGTGCCTCTAATGATCCATAAAATGTTAAAGCATAATGCTGAGGATTTAAAATCTCTTGCATGTATAGCTTCAGGCGGTGCACAGCTTAATCCTAAACTTGCAGATGAGGTTTTTCATAAATTAGGAAATGTCTTGTGCAATTTGTACGGCACTTCGGAAACGGGCTTAAATATTATTGCAGCCCCGCAGGACTTAAAGTATTCAGTTCATACGATTGGAAAGAGAATAAATGGCGTCCGCTTAAAAGTACTGGATCAAAATAAGGATGAGGTAGAATTCGATACAATTGGACAATTTTGCGTGAAAAGTAAGTGGTCATTTAAGAATAGGAAGGCTTCTTGGATTGAAACAGGTGATTTAGGTTATTGTGATCAAAATGGGTATTATTTTTTATGCGGAAGAAAGGATGATATGGTGGTTTCAGCTGGAGAAAATGTGTACCCGATTGAATTGGAGCAGGTTCTTATCCAACATAATCTTATAGAAGATGTAGCTGTGATCGGCATGAATGACGAACAATTTGGACAGAGGTTGAAAGCATTTGTGAAACCAATGAGACATGCTAACCTTACAGAAGAGGAGATTTTTGAATGGCTGCGCCCTAGGGTTGCAAGGTTTCAAGTTCCAAAAGAGATCGTTTTTATCGATCAGATGCCATATACTCCTTTGGGAAAACTTGATAAAAAGCGGTTGAAAAATATGGAAGGAAAAGTAGTCTTGTCTACTAAGCTTTTGGATAAAATAATAGGTCTACCTGCTAGAAATTTGAAAATTGAGGAGAGAATGCATATGAACAATCTGACAATGTTTAAAATATTTAAACCGGCAAATGAAGTATTTGAAGCCTTCGTGGATCCATCAAAAATTGGTAACTTTTGGTTTTCGTCAAGTTCTGAAAAATGGGAAGCGGGTAAGATCATTACATGCAGATATGATGAATACAATGCCGAAGGTGAACTAAAAATGATAGAAATCATTGAAAATAAAAAAATTGTGTTCCAATGGGGTGCGAATGGAGAGGGGCATATTGTCACCATTTCACTAGATGAACTAGATGATTCAAGTACAATTATTGAAGTTAATGAAGAAGGTTTTAATGAGGAAGCTGATGATTTCATCAGCCAATTGATCGATAATAAGGAAGGCTGGGTTTATATGCTTACCTGTTTAAAGGCTTATCTTGAATTTGGTGTGAATAAATTAAGAGCCGGAATAGTTAAATAATAACCCTTCAAGTTTCATTGCCCCAACGATCTGTTGGGGCTTTTGAATATCATAAATTTAAATAATCAATAATGCACTTACCAAATAAAGAACAAACGCTATAGCCCCGCCAATAGCAGAAACCTTCAATTTATAGCGGGCATAGTCGACAAGAGAGAGGTCGAGAATGGATGCAGTTGTAATGGTTGTATCACCAAGCGGCGAGGTGATTGCGCCAAATGCTCCGCTGGCAAATACAGCCCCTACGGTCAAAGGGATAGAAGCCCCGGTGGAAACGGCTAAGGTGATTCCCAGAGGCATAAATAATCCCCAAGTTCCCCACGATGACCCTATAAAATAGCCGACTACCGATCCGATCAAAAATATCGTTGCAGGGGTCATAAAAGCAGGTAAAAAGGTTCCTAATGTTGACCCAATAAATTCTGAAAAGCCAAGATCTTCGGCCGACAAAGTCAATGCCCAAATCAAAATAAGGAGACTGATGGCCTGCATCATTTGATTACCTCCATCGTAAAAGTGATACAGGACTTCACTCAATTTTTGTCTCCTAATCATATAAAAGGTGAAGGTTAAAATAAGTGTAATAAAAACTGCCAAAAGCATGACAAAAGTGGCATCTGCCATGGAGAATGCTTCAAAAATGGTTTTGGCCCCGAGGGAAGTTCCGTTTTGCCATAATAGAAATAACGATAATGCCAGCAAGATAAAGACTGGGAAGATTAAATGCCATGGCTGTGCTTTTACTAAAGACAGTTCCTTTTTGATGCCCATTCGATGGAATTCATGTTCTTCATGCTCACTATGTTCCTGATCCGCCGTTGCTTTGGGATTCATCATTATTTTAGAAGGCGGCAAAAAGGTTTGGATAATTCCAATGATTAACATGATGATGGCATAAAAATTAAATAAAATGCTTAGTAAAAAAATTTGATAGGGTGACATCCCTAAGTCTAAACCTTGGATTCCCCCGGCCACTAAAGAGACCATAAATCCGACAAAGGCTGTGGCTACTGGTAATAAGACGATTACGGACTCTGTCGATATATCTAGTGTCATGCCCACCTTTTGCCTTGAAAGATTCATTTTATTAATGAGAGATTTAACAATCGGTCCAATCATCATAATCCGAAACATTGGCATCATAAACGTAAACGGAAGGGTCAGCCAAATAAGCCCAAGCAGCCCGCGTTCCGTCTTTATACGTCTTCCAATCCATTCTGAAAATCCTTTAATGCCTCCTGCAATATTCATCATTCCAACCAGACCGCCAAATAAATATAAAAACCCGACAATCTTAATATTTGTATCGTTAGATAAAGTTTTGACGACATAGGAAATCGCCTGCTGAGTACCGATTAATAGATCAGATGATACTAGGAT
>NZ_JBALPC010000166.1:17423-33421 GCF_036965225.1 Bacillus sp. JJ1474
GCTCCAACCAGAAGCCCAACAACAAGTCCCGGCAGAATGTCTTTTAACCATATAGACATGGAAATGACAATGATAAATGGTAATAATGAAAGCCAAGCGTGCTCCAAAATGGTTCCTCCCCTTAGCCTGTTTCTATTTAAACGTTAGAGATATACATAAAGCCCAAGTTACTCATTCACTAAGCTAGTATTGCCAAATCCAGCTGGTGATTATTACTAATGGTTTTAAGAGGCCCCTTAAAAAAATAAAAAAACCAGCAAGGAGTTTTGGTTCTCCATTACCGATTTTTTCGTTTTATACTTTATTCTCTTACGCCAATGAAGGGCTTAAGTTGGTAATATACTAATGCCATAATTACGTCTACTAGGGTAATTCTTGGATTAAACGGACATACGTTCCGTTATTTTGCTAAAATGCTTCATTTTTACGTGATTTTTATTAATTAACGTACTCAGTGTCCGACCACACCTCCAAAATAGCGTTATTATGAAAATAATGTCCTCAGTGTCCGCAAAAAGTTAAAACTTTTGAGAACGGGTGCCTGAACTGAACAGAACAAGTAAAAAAAAACGCATGGATTTCATTATTAGCTATGCGTTTTTGGAGAAACTACTTCAATTAGATATCACGAAACACACTTTCTAAGTCATCATAACCACGATGATCCTTCAAACTAGGATTATCAGATTCAAGTGTCCACTCATCATTTTCTTGTGCTAATTCACCTTGATCATTTTTAAGATAAGGGCTATGAATATGGAACGTTTTCCCCTCTTTATTCACAGTATATCCTAGGTAGTACCGATCACCTTCACCATGTTCCTCAAAAATACCAATATCATCAATACCATATTTTTCGATATAGGATTGAAACGGCTGCTGTAATTCATTAATGATTTGTTCTCGTGGTAAAAATTCCATAGAAATTTGCTCCTTCCAATTAATCCTATACTTAATATGGCATTCTTTAGATCTTTTCATTAATAAAAGGAATGAAATTCTTCCGTAGTTGTATTTTTAGTCGTTCAGTAAATGATGAAGGATTCTTTCTCGGTTCTCAAAAAATTGTTTCATCATTCGGTAATGTCCCGTTTCTTCAAGCTGAGTTTCTTTTGCGCCATCCTCTGTAAATTCGATAATGGCAGCATTCGGATAAGACATGATGATGGGTGAATGAGTGGCAATAATGAATTGGGAATTTTGACGGACTAATTCGTGAATTCTTGCCAGCATGGATAATTGTCGCAGGGGAGATAACGCTGCTTCTGGTTCATCCATAATGTAAAGGCCGTTTCCCCCAAACCGATTCATGAAAGTTGCCCAAAAAGATTCCCCATGTGACTGTTTATGAAGTGACACGCCTCCGAAAGAATCGATAACTTTCGGGCTTGTCCCGAATTCCCTATCCATTTCCTCAATATTAGACGCTACATTATAGAAGGTTTCTGCTCGAAGAAAGAATCCATCACTAGGTTTTATAACTCCCTTCACCAACCTAATATAATTGTCTAATTCCGAATGGGAATCATAAGTAGCAAAATTGAAATTAAATGAACCGCCTTCCGGATTAAATCCAGCCGCAACCGCAATCGCTTCCAATAAAGTTGATTTCCCCATGCCATTATCACCCACAAAATAAGTTACATTCGGATGAAAGGATAGCTCATCCAGCGTTTGAATGCTAGGTAAATTAAATGGGAATTTGTTAAAGGAAGGGATATGATCACGTTTAAGTTTAATCCCTCTTAAATAATCATTTTCTATAAAATGCTCCATGCCTAATTCTCCTATGATTTGAATTTGTTTTATTTTAACAAACAATTGGAAATTATTCCTTTAAAGGATAGTAAAATGTAATAAAAGAAATCAAACATAAAAAAAGGATAAATGAAATGAAAATTTTAGCTTTAGACATTGGGGGTACTTCTATTAAGACGGGGGTATGTGATCAAAACGGGCATCTGGGTCATGTATATTAGAGTATTGCCTTTAAAAGAATGGAGATGAAACATGAAAATCATTAAAGTGAAGAATTATGAAGAGATGAGCAAAGAAGCGTCAAAATTCATTATTGAAAAAGTTCGAAAGACTCCAAAAATGAAACTGGGCTTTGCCACAGGGGAGACTCCGGAAGGGCATGGTACTTCTCTAATTGAAAACAATTTATCCCGGTTAAAAGACTATCTTGATTTTGCGGCTGATAGAATAATCATTTTGCCAGGTGAAAGCGAGGTTGAATAAATGAAAATATTAGCAATTGACATTGGGGGCACTTCAATAAAAATAGGTTTATGTAATAAGCATGGGCATTTTGAAGTGATGAAAGAATACGAAACTAAAGTTAGGAATAGTGAAGGAAACTTAGTTGAAAAACTAATTAATCTAATCTCAGAATTCCATGAATTTGATGCAATCGGGATTAGTACGGCAGGTCTAGTAAATAGTGAAGAAGGTTATATATATTCTAGTGAAAACATTCCAGATCTGTCGGGAGTAAACGTAAAGGATATTTTAGAGAAGGAATTTAGTATCCCCGTTTTAGTAGAAAACGATGTGAATGCAGCTGCCCTAGGTGAAAAGTACTTTGGTGTAGGTAAGGGCTTAAATGATTTTCTTTGTCTAACTTATGGTACCGGAATTGGCGGGGCAATTGTTCTAGAATCTAAGTTATATAAAGGGAATAAGGGGATAGCCGCTGAATTTGGCCATATGATTACGCATCCACAAGGTCATAAATGCGGATGCGGTCGTTTAGGATGCTATGAAACTTACGCATCGACTTCTGCATTAGTCAAAAAAGCAAAAAAAATAAATAAAGATTACCTAAATGGAAGAATTATTTTTGCTGAGGAAAATCAAAAAGATCCAAAACTAGCAAAAGTTATACAAGATTGGACCTTTGAAGTTGCTCTAGGCCTAACCTCCCTTATTCATATATTTGATCCCCCTGCTATTATTATTGGCGGCGGGGTAATGGAACAGGAACACCTCATTAAGAAGATTTCGATGAAAGTAAAAGAATTAATCATGGAAAATTATTCAGATGTATCAATTATAAAAGCATCTCTTGGAAATAAAGCTGGGATATATGGTGCTGCTTCATTGCACCTGAAAAGCGAAAATTGAAAAGTCAGGAACCTAACAAGGGTGTGATGAAGTGAACAACCTAGGTCGTGAAAAATTATTGTTGAAGAATATTAATATTTATTCCCAGACAGGAATAATCAACAATGGATTTATCAAATTAGAAGCTGGAAAGATAGCTGAAATTGGCGAAATGGCAGATTTAAAAAGTGTTAATGTCTATGGCTTTCAAGAACTAATTACACCTAAAAATTATACAGTGATACCGGGGCTGATTGATGTTCATATTCACGGAGTAGACGGGGCAGATTTCATGGACGGAACGAAGGAAGCCCTTGATACGATGGCAGCTGCACTTCCAAAGGAAGGAACAACTAGCTTTATTGCCACAACTATAACCCAGTCAGAGGAAGCAATTGCAAATGCATTAATCAACGCGGGAGAATATATAGAAAACCAGAATAATAGGAATCAAGCTGAAGTACTTGGCGTTCATCTTGAAGGCCCTTTTATTAATAAAAAAATGTCGGGTGCTCAGCCCGTTCAATATATTATTGAACCTAATGTAGAAATATTTAAAAAATGGCAAGAGCTAGCGAAAAATCATATTAAACTAGTTACTTTGGCCCCTGAAATTGATGGAGGAATAGAGCTTATCGGTCACTTGAAAGAAGCAGGCGTCATTGCTTCAATTGGCCACTCAGATGCTACATATGAAGTGGTTATTGGGGCAATTGAGGCCGGAGCAACTCATGCCACGCACCTTTTTAATCAGATGAGTGGATTGCATCATCGCGAGCCAGGTGTCGTAGGTGCGGTATTTTTAAGAAAGGAATTAAGAGTAGAGTTAATTGCGGATGGAATACATGTTAAACCTGAGATTGTGAAACTAGCCCATAAAATGATAGGCTCTGACCGGATTATCTTAATCACAGATTCTATGAGAGCCAAATGTTTAAAAAATGGAAGCTACGATTTAGGCGGTCAAGAAGTTACTGTACAGGATGGAAAAGCTGTATTAAGCAATGGCACCTTGGCTGGTAGTATATTGAAACTAGGACAAGCGATAAAAAATATGATGTCCTATACGGGCTGCACACTAGAGGATGTCATCCGAATGGGATCAGCTAATCCTGCAATACAATTTAATGCCTTTGATAAAAAAGGCGGCCTTGCTGTTGGGAAGGATGCTGATTTAGTCATTTTAGATGAGAATTATGATGTGTATATGACACTTTGCCATGGCACAATTGCATATAGCAAAGGCGCATCTCCTTGAAAATCATAATCAGGATTAAATTAAACGAGAGGCCATCTTTTAAGGTTTCCTACCTTACCAGATAGCCTTTTTACATTTATCCAATCCTCTTTTCCGTTTCATCATCAAAAAATTGGACCTTATTCATATCAAAAGCAAGCCTAATTCTTTCTCCGCGTTTAATATTAGCGTCTGAATCAAGACGTGCGACAAAACCTTGACCCTCTAAACTCGCATTAATCATTAATTCAGCACCAGTTAGCTCGGAACCCTCAACTTGAGTCAAAATAACGGATCCATTTTCTATGGAGGTAGAAACATGATGAATATTTTCAGGACGAACCCCAAGGATGATATTTTTACCTAAATAGCCTCTTTCACAAAGGAGTTTCATTTTTCCCTCAGGTAAAGAAAGGATAGTACTTCCTGCTCTAAATCCGCTCTCTTCAAGAACACCATTAATAAAATTCATTGCAGGAGACCCAATAAATCCTCCAACGAAAATATTTTCAGGATGATTATAAACCTCCATAGGAGTTCCGACCTGTTGAATGACTCCATCCTGCATAACAACAATTCTAGTTGCCATCGTCATGGCTTCTGTCTGGTCATGAGTCACATAAATGGTCGTCGTTTGTAATCGCTCGTGCAGTTTGATAATCTCTGAACGCATTTGAACACGCAGCTTTGCATCGAGATTAGAAAGTGGCTCGTCCATAAGAAATACCTTGGCATCACGAACAATAGCCCTCCCTAATGCAACACGCTGACATTGTCCTCCAGATAGAACGTTTGGCTTTCGATCTAAATAGGCTTGAATACCAAGAATATGGGCTGCCTCATTTACACGCCGGTCGATTTCAACTTTTGAATATTTCCGGCGCTTTAATCCAAATGCCATATTTTCATAGACGCTCAAATGGGAGTATAAAGCATAGTGCTGAAAAACCATAGCCATGTCTCGATCTTTTGGAGGGACGTCATTAACCCTTTTTCCATCTATATAGAAACTCCCGTGTGTAATCTCCTCAAGTCCAGCAATCATACGCAAAGTAGTTGATTTTCCGCACCCTGAAGGCCCAACGAAAACGATAAATTCCTTATCATAAATATCAAGACTAAAGTCCTTAACAGCAGTAAATTTCTTATTATAGACTTTGAAAATATGCTCGAGTTTTAATTCAGCCATTTTTTAAGCCCCTTTTTGTATAGATTCATGTCTATTGTAACATTTACATTTAGATCCGATTATGGAAAATGTGCGACAACTATGAATAAATAGTCATCAACGCGAAATATGGTATAATCATGGGAAAAGTGCCTAGGTAAACAACCCATCATCACAATAACCTTCTTAATATTCAGTAATACTCGATGGCGTGTGAGGATATTTTTCAGAAGGTTCTTGCATTTTAATATAATCCATTCATGCTAATTTAGCAAAAAGGGGGAGGAATCATGGCAATAGCATTTCAGAATAAAGAAGAATGGTTTAAGTTTTATGATAGCAAGGGAAATCTGATTGAGCGGAGGACTGAGATCCGTTTTGATCCGATCACCGGGGAATCATCTCGTCTTATTTATGATTCTGGATTAGTATTTACACCGCCAGACTACACAGAAATTGCTAAGCAAAATGGGGGGGCTAGATGTCCCTTTTGCCACGAAAACTTATTGAAAATGACCCCGCTCTTTCCGAAAGAAATTACTCAAAATGGGCGAATTATTAAAGGAGAAGCGGTAGGCTTTCCGAATCTGTTTCCTTATAGTAAGCATAACGGGGTTGTTATTTTCTCCGGACAGCATTATGTTCGCCTAGAAGAATTTACAACAGAGTTAATTACGAACGCATTTCTGGCTGCACAGGATTATTTAAATAGAATAATGGAGTCTGATCCTGAAGCAGGCTATGCATCTATCAATTGGAATTATTTGCCCAACTCTGGTGGGAGTGTTCTTCACCCTCATATTCAGGTTTGTGCATCAGATTCACCGACAAACTATCAAGCTCAGCTCGAGGAAAAAACAAAAGACTACGAAGGCAATAAGGATGTATTTACCAATCTTTATGAAACGGAAAAGGCAATTAGAGAAAGATGGATCGGAGAAAAAGGAAATGTAGCTTGGATGCATGCCTACGCTCCGAAAGGTCAAAATGATTTTGTCGCTATATTTCCCGAAAAATATTCAATAAATGATCTCAATGATCAGGATTGGACAGATTTCGCAGTTGGATTGAAGGCAATCTTCCAAACGCTGATAGAACAAGGATTTGCAAGCTTTAACTTGGCGTTAAATATTTCGTTAAATGAGGATTTAAAGCAAGCTATTCATGTCCGTCTTATACCGCGTTTCACTATTGGCATGATGGACACGAGCGACATAAATTTCTATCAGGCCCTCCACCAAGAACCACTTACATACAAAGTCCCAGAAGAGGTAGCATCAAAAGCCCGTGAATTTTTTAATAAAATTAAAGACTAATACAAAAAGCATGAATTCGAACGGGTAAAAGCCCAAATGATTCATGCTTCTTTTAGTCTGTTAAGCAGACGGGGAGGAGATTGTCGATTTTTAGCGAAAAGAGGTATAATAAGTATTATTATTTATTGTGAGGAACTCAGATGAACAAAGTGAAAGTAGATTATTTACTGCAAAATGAGGAAAAGCGGGCACTTTCTGCCTATTTACTATCCTTTTATATCACCTTAGCTTTGTATGATATTTTTTATTATTATCTTTATCCAAAGTTTATTTCGAACACCGAACCTGGGCTAATCGGCCCATTAAGCTATTGGAATTATGTAATCTTTATTAGCTTAATCCCTGTTTCGTATCTGCTGATGAAAAGAAATAGGCTTCATATCATTAAGTACTTATATATTCTCGTTTATTTGGGAATCACGGCATTAAGTGATATTATCATGTTTTTGGGGGACCCTGGCGAGTATAGAAGCGGAAATGCGGCTGAGCTAATCTTGCTTTTATTTTCTCCGATATTTATTAATCAACGTTTTTATTGGATGGTGGTAGGCGTATCGTTATGCAGATATTTAATAGTGGGAATTTTCATTAAATCGGCTACTGTTGTCACTCCGATGGCCATTATTAGTACTTTATCTGTTATCGCCTACATATTCCTGAAACGCTTTTTATCCTATATTCGTGCATTGACTTCCATGCACGAGGAAATGCGGCATAAGGAAAAGCTCGCATTTATTGGCCAAATGGCAGCCTCAATTGGACATGAAATAAGAAATCCCTTAGCTTCATTAAAAGGCTTTACTCAGCTGCAAAGTGAAAAGTACGAAGATGACCAACAGTATTTTTCCATTATGGATCAAGAAATAGACAGAATTAATTCGATTGTTAATGATTTATTGGTGCTTGGCAAACCGCGATCTCCTCACTTTCAATTGAAAAATATAAATGAAACTCTTTCCTATGTAATATCTATAAATCAGCAGCTGGCCCGCCAAAAAGGGATAGCGCTTACATTAGAGTTTGACGAGAATATTCCTTTAGTTGTTTGTGATGAGAATCAGTTAAAGCAAGCATTTATTAATCTTATTAAAAATGGTATTGATTCTATGCATAATGGTGGTCAGCTAAAGGTTATTTCTTCATTTCAGGCAAGCAAGACATTGTCTATTTGCTTTATTGATCAAGGGTGTGGAATTAATCAATCTGATATGGAAAATCTATTCGCCCCATTTTATACAACAAAAATTGATGGTACCGGTTTAGGGCTGATCGTGACCAAAAAAATAGTAGAAGATCATCAAGGTCAATTAAAGATCGAAAGTGAAATGAACAAGGGAACTAAGGTAGAAGTGATTATACCGATTGAACAATAAGCAGTCGAAGGAGAGTTTAGTGTAAGGATTTTATTCCAAACTTTCTTCTCCTATATTAAAAGCCAGTGCATGGATTTTACTATTCCCCTGCACAGGCTTTAAGGTTTAAACCCTTTTAGTTGGCTGACTACTATATAAAATAAACAGCAAAATGAGCATCACAATGTCTAACCGAGCATTGGCTGCAAATTGAAAAAATCCAGTATGCAAGGTTGGAATCTTAGTTAAAATAATAGCGACAATCATGATGCCAATTAAGGGCAATGTTGCATTTGCTGCACTTCTATTTAATAAAATTAAGACCCCGCAGATTAATTCCACTATGGCAACGATATACATCACTGAAATCGGATAAGGCAGTCCTAAGTTTGCAAAATAAGTCCCCATCTCAGGATTTATAAATTTTATTATTCCAGCGATGATGAATACGTAGGCCACAGCATATCGAATTAATTGGTCCGTTGAAATGGATGTTTTAATGGCCAACCCCTCCTTTATACAACTGTATGCAGTTTAAAGGACAAACAGTCTCAGAAAATCAAAAGACCCCTTTTAGTCACAAAATTGTTGGAAGATGAACCGTAGGGTTTGGAGGACTAAGTATGGTACACTTTTTATAATCAGGTTTAAAAACAGGGGTGTCAAAATTGAAAACAGTATTAGTCATTGGCGGGGGAATCACTGGATTATCTGCCATATATGAGTTACATAAATGGAAAAAAGCCAATCAATCTGATGTTAGGCTTATTCTTGCAGAGGCTTCTCCAGAGCTCGGAGGGAAAATTCGCACGGTTAAAGATCGTGGCTTTATTATGGAGGCGGGAGCTGACTCGATTGTCTCCCGTAAAGTCAATACGATGACATTTATTAAAGAACTTGGATTAGAAGATGAAGTTGTCTATAATGCCTCCGGACGGTCATTTATTTATACCGAGAATGAACTTAAGCAGATTCCTGCTGATGCAGTGTTTGGAATTCCGACAAGTGTTGAGTCCTTAGCAAAGACTACGCTTGTGTCTGCTGATGGAAAAGTAGAAGCACTGAAGGATTTATATACAAAAAACGATACATTTACAAAAAATGATTCCATTGGTGATTTCCTAGAATATTTCCTAGGGAAGGAATTAGTTGAAAAACAAATAGCACCTGTACTATCAGGTGTATATTCAGGAAAATTAAGCGACCTCACAATCGGCTCAACTCTTCCATATGTTTTGGATTACAAAAAGGAATACGGCAGCATTATAAAAGGGTTTGAAGCTAATAAGGAAAAATTTCAAAGTGGCGGAGGAAAGAAGTTTTTTTCCTTTAAAAGCGGCTTAGGGAAGCTTATTGATGCTTACGAGGAAAAACTCGGTGATGCTGAAATATTAAAAAACACAAAGATAAATAAAATAGAGAAAAGCGGCGAGCGATATCAAGTCATATTGCATAATCAAGAAATAATTGAAGCAGATTATGTTGTTCTTAGTATACCTAGTAATGAGGCTGGGAAGTTATTTAATGATTCAGAGCTGGAAAAGAGCTTTTCCCAATTTAGAAATAGCTCTCTCATTAGCATGTATGTTGGCTTTGATGTTCCAGACAGTATTCTTCCTGAAGATGGAACAGGGTTTATTACTTCGGAAAGTCATGATGTACTATGTAATGCCTGTACATGGACTAGCCGGAAGTGGGAGCACACATCTCAAACGAAAAATTTGCTCGTCAGACTTTTTTATAAAAGCAGTATTCATTCATTCTCATCTTTATCAGAAATGAACAAAGACCAACTTCTGCAGACAGCTCTTTCGGATATTCACAAAAGCTTAGGGATCACAGCTGAGCCTGTCAGTTGCGAGATTACAAAATGGACAGACAGTATGCCGAATTATTTAATCAGCCACCCGCATACAGTAGAAAATTTAGAGGAAAAACTGTCAGCATTCTATCCAGGAATCATGCTTGCAGGCTGTTCTTATTACGGTGTGGGTATTCCAGATTGCATTGAAAATGGGGCAAATATAGCAGAGAAAATTATTTGTAAACTTCAATAAGATGGGTTTTTTAATAAGAACAGCCTTGGCAGCTGTTCTTTTTTGACATACAAAGACGATCTTTCTATTTGAAAAAGTATTTATGTAAAGGAATTAATGCTCTGTCCGAACAAAGCACAAATTGACAGGATTCCATTTCCTGCTTTTGCTAATATGAAATCAAGGGAGTGAGACAATGGCTTGGATTGAATCTATACAAAAGGCGATAGACTATATGGAGGATCATTTGCATGAGGATATAACAATTGAAGAGATAGCTAAACAAGCAAATGCCTCGGCATTTCATTTTCAGCGAACCTTTACGGTCTTAACAGATATATCTGTTGGTGAATATCTAAGGCGAAGGCGACTAACTTTAGCTGCACAGGAGCTATCTAGAACAAACTGCAAAATTATTGATCTAGCCTATAAATATGGCTATGACACTCCCGAGGCTTTCACAAAGGCATTTCGCCGACAGCATGGTGTTTCACCAACTGAAGCGCGAAAATATATGGGAAAGCTGAAATTCTATGAACGCCTGATCATACAGGTAATTCTGAAAGGAGCAGAACCGATGAAGTATAATGTATTAGAAAGAGATGGTTTTCAGGTGGTTGGCATTAAGAGGGAGTTTTCCATTGTCAATGGGGAAAATTTGATAGGCATTCCTAAACTGTGGGATGAGGTTCTTAATGATGGAACATGTGAAAAGGTAGCACGTCTGAACAATGGGCAAATCAAAGGTGTGCTAGGTGTGTGTGCTGATAATAAAGGAGATGGGCCATCTGGGGCAATTGATTATTGGGTGGCAGCCGAACACGATGGAAGTGCACCTGAAGGATTTTTAACATTGGATATTCCAGCTGCCAAATGGGTTGTATTTGAAGTACATGGACCGATGCCTGAGGCGATGCAGAAGACATGGAAGAAAATCTACTCGGAGTGGTTCCCTACAAGCGGCTATGAGCATGCAGAAAATGTACCACAATTAGAAGTATATCCTGATGATGACGCATCTAGTTCTGATTATTATTCGGAAATCTGGATTCCAGTAAAATAGGGGCATAAGAGCAGGAAGCTATTCACATTTATGAAAAGCTCCTGCTCTTATTTTTAAGTATTTTATGCATGACTAATAGAATAATAATTGATTAAATCCTCTAACACTCCATCTAAATCAGCAAAGGTGAATCCAAGCTCTTCTGCCTTTCTTGTATTAATAGACCAAGAGCCTTCAAAAGAATAAGGAGAGGCATTTTCCTTTGTTAGTTTATCCGTAATTTTTGCCTTTAGATTTAATTGCGACTCGATTTTTCCTAGCAGTTCCTTAAGTGAAATATCCTTTTTACAGCCAGGATTGATAGAGCCAGTGAAAGAGGATGCACCTATATCATATAAAAATTGGGCAGCATCATCAGATAAGATAAAACTATATCTGGCTTCAGGATTGGAAAGGCCGATTTCTTCATCTTTAATGATTTTATCTATATGGAACTTTAATCTGTTTGTAAAGTCGTCCTTGCCGATAACGATTGGAAAACGGACAGCTGAGACCTCGATTTCATTCTGAGAGAATAATAGAGCCTCTGCTGAACGCTTTGCTTCTTGATAGCCGGAATATCCACTATATTCTTCTCTCGGCCGTAGCTCATAAAGAAACTCGTATGGATTAAAATTCTCTTCCCTATGATTAATCCCAAAATCATAGACTGCCTGAGTAGATGTGAAAATGTATCTTCTCACTTTTCCTGTTAAGGCTTCCAATATATATTGTACCTCCAGCGGGGATTGGCATGTTTGGTCATAGACAATATCCCATTGACGACCCGCAAGTGCATAGTCAATCGACTCTTTATTTCGCCTATCCAATTTTAATCTTTCCACCTGATCTCCAAATGGGTCCGGTGTTATTCCTCTTGTGGCAACTGTAACCTTATCGCCATTCTGCAATAGCTTCATAACTAATTTCTTTCCGAAAAACTGGGTTCCTCCTAATACTAGAACTCTTCTATTCAAGTAGCTTCCTCTTTTCTATTATGGATAATAATAAATACTAGATATAATGGAAAATTCCTGCATTTATGATAGTTCAATTTTAAGCAATGGTGGAAGGAGCTTTCTTATGCTCGTGTGTGTTTATTTTTTCCTGTAAAACATATAAATTTCGTCCGGCTCCAATTCCAGCTATCGTGTAAATAACCGTAATGATAACAAGCAGAATTAACGGGATCGTCCAAGTATGAAAGAAATCAAATATGAAACCAATCATAAATGGTCCAAGTGCTGCTAATAAATACCCAACGGATTGCGCCATCCCAGAAAGATCAGAGGCTTGCTTTGCATTTGCCGCCCGCAGCCCAATAAGAGTTAGACCGTGGCTAATAGCTGCTCCAAGGGATATTCCAAGCATAATAATACAACAGATAATAAGGGCTTTATTCGTGACAAACATTAATCCGAATAAACCAGTTAAGCATAGGAGGCCAATGCCTAAGGCAATACTTTTTTGGTTTGGAAGCCAATCAGCAAGAATAGGAATAATGATGTTTGCAGGCAACCCAGAAAATTGGAATATAGTAAGCATCCAGCCTGCAATAGCAATATTAAATCCTTGAGTATGCAGAATTTCTGGAAGCCAGGCGGTTATACTGAAATAAACCATTGATTGCAATCCCATAAAGAGGGTTACCTGCCATGCTATAGATGAAAACCAAATGCGCGAGCCGGTTTGTTTTTGTTTAGGTCTATCGAAGGTTATATCTTTCACTTTAAGTTGAGGCAGCCAAAAGCCGATAGCGATTAAAATGATTAGTGCCCATATTCCAAGGGATATTCTCCAGCCTAAGCCAAGCGAATCGGCAAGCGGGATGCTAAGACCGGGTGCTAAACCAGCAAAAACTCCCATTGAGAGAGTATAAATACCTGTTAAAAGCCCGACTTTTCTTGGAAAGGATTGTTTAACAATTCCAGGTAACAGTACATTGCAAACGGCAATTCCTAAGCCAATCAAGATTGTTCCAGAAAACAGGAGAGAAAGTGTGCCGGCAGAGCGAATCATAATTCCTGAACCTAAAATACATAATCCAATCATAACACTCATTTCATTTCCAAGCCTTCTTGCGATTTTGGGTACAAAAGGCGAAATCAGTCCGAAGGCAATGAGCGGCAAGGTAGTTAGCAGTCCTGCTATCCCATTAGAAATTCCTGTTTCATCCCGGATGTGCCCTGTTAAAGGGCCAATCGAGGTAATCGCAGGTCTTAGAGTAAATGCAACGAAAATAATACCAATCATCAGCAACGTATTTTTATTTCTTATTTGAATATTTTGCATGGATATTAATTCCCCCAGTATTCAGAACAAAATAGATTCTTCATGGTGTTTCTATTCAATTGTTGAAAAATCAGAAGGAGAATCTTTCATATTCGCATTATTATAATGAATATTCAGAATTTTGTACAGAGAGGAATGTAAAAAAGTACCTGTCCTGAAATCATTTGCAATAGGGCAATGGACAGGCACTCATATGATTATCGAATGTTTGAGAACAGAATAACTGCAGCCTATTCGTTATTAGAAAAATTCTCATGCAGATGGCAGGCTAATAATATTTGTAAATAGTCATCTGGATCATTGAAATCAAGCTGGAGCAGTTCCTCAATCCTTTTTATGCGATGATAGAGTGTGTTTTTATGAACATGCAGCCTTTCAGACGTTTCGATTATCGATTTGTTCAGTCTTATATAGGTGAAAAGTGTTTTTTCTAAATCATTGCTTTGTGCTCTTTCCGATCGCAATGGAGCCAAAATATCATTGGCAAATTGCTCAATTTCCGGGGAAGGCTGTGCGAGAAATAGTCGATTGATCCCCATCTTTTTGTAATTCATGACTCCTGTTTTATGCCGGGTGATTAAATAAGCAAGTGATTTTTTTGCCTCGTCATAGCATTTCGAAATGGCGTGCATTCCCTTATAAGAGGAACTAAGACCGGCGTAAAGAGGGATGTTTTCTTGGTTTCCCCATTTCAATAATAAGGAATCGAACATCGATGCCAATTCATCAAGTTCACTTGGGTGATTTGTGGAAAAGAGAATCGTGACTTTATTATGAAATCCATATACGAGTGTTCCTTTTTCAGGGATTCTCCGTTTTATTCTAGAAATGAGACGATGAATAACTGCCTCTAATATTTGCAGGTCTGTGTATGAAACAATTTCCAGCAAAAGTACGGAGAAGTATGAATTAGTATTTAAACCTAATGCCTCCCCAATTTCCTCCAAAATGACTGGATCTTTATTGTTCAGCAGGTCATTGAAGACTTCTTTTGTTTTTTTATAATAAACCTCTGCCTGGGTTTTTTGCTTTGTTAGCTCTAGTGCCAGAACAGAGCTTGCTTGTTCAATGGTCATTTTGTCTTGGGATGAAATCGGTTTTAGAAACGGGATAATAAAACAGCCTAGGGAAACGCGGTCCGTTAATATCGGATATACATAATATTTCATTTCCTTCTCATCATTAATATCTATATAAAATGGTTTTGTCTTAGACCTGAGGATTTCAGCAAACTCGTCATTGCTTAAATATGGATAATGAATTGTTATTTTCGGAAAAAGCTCGGAGTCTAAATTATCAAAAAAGAAAACCTCACTGCCCATCATTCGATTTAATTCCCTGATGATGTACTCTACACTTTTATTTTGCAAGGAGAGACGAGTTAAGTTTTCATGAATCTCTGCTCTCCTTAATAGGAGTCTATTTTTTTCCTCTAAGCGTTTTGTTAATTCTGTGATTTCTTCTAATTGAGCATTTTTTTCCTGATAAAGTCTTGCGTTTTGAATGGCAATTGCTGCTTGCGCCCCGAAGCCCTCTAATAATCGAAGATCGTCCTCTGTCAATTTTCCTTCCGCTTCGTATTGATGAACAGTCATGACACCTATTGGCTCGTTATCTAATTTTAGAGGGACTGAAATGAGGGATCTTAATTTAGAATGATCACTAGCGTTTTGAATATTAGTGAAGTTCCTCTTCGAAAGAGTTTCCATTCCTTCGTAGATTTCGGATTTTGAGTAATAGATTACAGGATTTCCATCGCGATATACTCTTCCTGTAATGGATTCCCCGAATTTTACTCTGATTGCTTGCAGCTTATTATTAAATCCAATTGCTGATTTTACCGTTAAATCCTTTGTTCGATCATTGGCTAATTGTACATAGCCAGCATCTGCAGCAGGAATGACGCTCAGGGCTTGATTAACAATCTTATCAAGAACCTCGTCAAGCTTTAGGGAGGCAGTGATTGAAAGGGTGCTCTCTATCATACTTGTTAGCTCAATCTCTTTTGCGCATATTTTATTTTCTAGACCAACTACAGAAAAAAGGATATAAAGTTCATCAAGCTCAAATCTAGACAAGTGGATGGCGGAATTAGAAAGTTGAAAATGGACCTGATCATTTTCTGAGTAGAAAAATGTGTAAAGGATATGATTAGTACTCGGCTGAACGTGGTACTTTTTTACTGAGTGATATGCTAATAAGGGAATATCAATATCTGTCATATCACCATGAGAATATAGGAGTTGGGCCCTTTGGTTTGTTTTTTTGAAATAATATAGTTTGAAAGAAATATGATTAAATTTATTTTGAAGTAAAGTAAATAGCTGTTGTTTTATCAAATAAAATCACTCCTTATGGACTATTATACAATAATTAGACCTTAACATTGTACAAATGAACATTGAATTAATTTTCAGATATTTTATTATATTCCATATAGAAAAACAACT
>NZ_JBALPC010000167.1:0-2501 GCF_036965225.1 Bacillus sp. JJ1474
AAAATAATGGTGGACGGGCACTCAGTAATGGGTGCTTTTTTATGTAATAAAATTCACATTATATAAATCTTCCTATTTTTTGTAATATTTGATACACTATTTAAGCTAAAGTATTATGATCAAAAGGCAACTATTACCTTTCATTTGATGTCTTTTGAAAGGTACAGACTTAGATGCAGTTTTTTCAATTCTGGAGGACTTAAGAGATGAGAGTGTTCTTAGATTTAATGTGGTTTTTTAAACAAGAGAAAAAACCTTATTTAATAGGTATCCTAATGTTATTGCTTGTAGCTCTGCTGCAGCTTGTTCCTCCTAAAGTGATAGGTATTTTTGTTGATCATATAAAGGATCAAACTTTATCTTGGAACAACCTTTTTCAATTATTGGGTGCATTAGTTGGAGCTGCTATGTTCATGTATATTTTACGATATTATTGGAGAATAATGATTTTCGGCTCAGCTGTTAAACTATCGAAAATATTAAGGAATAAACTCTATCATCATTTCACAAATATGTCCCAATCCTTCTATCAAAAGAAGCGGGTTGGTGATTTGATGGCACACGCAACAAATGATCTTCAAGCTATTCAGCAAACGGCCGGAGCAGGTGTATTGACACTTGTGGATTCATTAGCCACAGGCGGATTTGTTATTATTGCCATGGCCGCAACAATTAGCTGGAAACTTACTTTAATCAGCTTAATTCCGATGCCCCTTATGGCCATTTTAACGAGTTGGTACGGAACTATGCTTCATAAGCGCTTTCATAAGGCACAGGAGGCATTTTCAGCTTTAAATGATAAAACACAGGAAAGTGTAACAGGGATTAAAGTGATTAAAACATTTGGTCAAGAGAAAGAGGACATTGAGGATTTTAGGGAGCAATCTGAGGATGTCGTTAAAAAGAACGTCTCTGTTGCCAGAATCGATTCATTATTCGACCCTACCATATCAATTATAGTAGGCATTTCCTTTTTCCTGTCCATTGCCTTTGGTGCAAAATATGTACTTAATGAAGAAATGACAATAGGGGAGCTAGTTTCGTTTACGACTTATTTAGGACTGCTTATCTGGCCAATGCTCGCATTTGGCTGGCTCTTTAATATTGTTGAAAGAGGGCGTGCCTCAAATGATCGCGTTACCTCACTCCTTTCGGAAAAGGTTGATATTTATGATCTTCCTGACGCGCTAGAAACGGTTCCAAGTGGGGATATTGAATTTAACCTTTCTACATTTACATATCCAGAGGATAAAATGCCATTATTGAGGGATATCCATTTTACTTTGAATAGAGGAGAAACGTTAGGGGTAGTAGGTAGAACAGGTGCGGGGAAAACAACTCTGTTAAAATTATTGATTCGTGAATTTGAAGGGTATGATGGTACCATCATGTTTGCTGAAAACCCATTAAATCATTATCAAATTGAAAAGCTAAGAGAAGCAATTGGCTATGTACCACAGGACCATTTTTTATTTTCGGCAACTATTGCTGAAAATATTGCTTTTACAAAGCCACATGCAGATATTGAAGAGATTTATGCAGCTGCAAGGCTAGCAAACATTCATGACGACATTTTACAGTTTTCAGATGGCTACGATACGGTTGTCGGTGAACGTGGAGTATCTCTTTCTGGCGGGCAAAAACAGCGCATCTCCATTGCTCGGGCTTTATTAATGCAGCCTGAGGTATTGATATTGGATGATTCATTGTCTGCTGTTGATGCTAAAACGGAGGAAGCCATTTTGTCTGCATTAAGACAAGAACGTGAAGGGAAGACAACGATTATTACTGCACATCGTTTAAGTGCCATTCAGCATGCTAATCTTATTATTGTTCTTGATAATGGGAAAATTGTCCAAAGGGGCACTCATGAGCAGTTAATGCATGAGAACGGCTGGTATAAAGAGATGTATTTACAGCAGCAGCTAGAAGAATTGGTTGAGCAGGGAGGTTAGGATGATGAATGAAATTAAGGGAATAGAAGGAAAGGAACAGAGGAAAATTCTTTTTCGTCTTCTGTCCTATACAAAGCCCCATAAGAAAACGATGGTCCTAGCCTTCAGTTTGCTATTAATGACAACTATTGGTGATGTTCTTGGACCGATATTGATTAAGATTTTCATTGATGACTATTTAAGACCACGAAATTTAGAATTTGAACCTCTATTTGCATTAGGGGCAGCCTTTATTGGGATTCAAATTATGAATGTACTTGTCTCTTATTTTCAATTGCTGAAATTTCAGGAGATCGCTTTAAAGATCATTCAACAGCTTCGTGTAGACGTTTTTACGAAGGTCCAGAAGCTTGGACTAAAGTATTTCGATAAAACACCTGCTGGAAGTATCGTCTCAAGGGTAACCAATGATACAGAAGCAATAAAGGATATGTTTGTGAGTGTGATCGTAACGTTCATTCAAGGGGCATTCCTTTTAGTGGGTATTTTTATTGCCATGTTTATCTTAAATGTTAAACTTGCTCTATTTTGTTTAATAATCCTGCC
>NZ_JBALPC010000168.1:0-15595 GCF_036965225.1 Bacillus sp. JJ1474
AATTAAAATAATTCTAATACAACACTAATTATTATATAGAATTTACTTTTTGTCAACAATTATACTTAACTTTTTTTAAATACGTTGCGATACATACGGAAGTCATTGGAATGAGGGGTCCAGTCTTATCTTGTAATGAAGGGATTTACTTTGATTTTGCATCGGAATTTATTTTTTCAATTACTATTGTTAGTTATCAATTAACCAATGTTTTCGGAAATTAGATGACTACACAAAAAGAACGACTCAGGAGTTTTACATGTCTTTCATATGTTGCAATTTGGTTGCACAAGACATTTTGAATGTGTATTTGCAACGCAATCGTATATTTTATTTGAAAAAAAGAGTCATGCTAAGGTGAAAAAAGGGGCTAATTAGGCACTGTTTTGAATTGGCACGGATATTGCAATGTACATGTTTAGGATTGGGTTCAATTTTATTTTAGAAGGAAGGTGCAAATTCATGAGAAAGCAAATTACGATGACAGAAGTGGTGACGAGGGATGGTTTTCAAATTGAACCTGGATTTATTGAAACGGAATATAAAATTTCACTGATTAGGCGATTAATGGAGGCTGGTGTAAAGCGATTTGAAGTAACTTCATTTGTTCATCCTAAATATGTGCCTCAGATGAGTGATGCGGAAGATGTTATGCAAGGATTGTCTGATCGGCCTAGTGATGTTGTATTTTGTACACTGGCGCTAAATGAGAAAGGGGTAGATAGAGCGATTGCTGCAGGCACTGATGAGATCAATTTTACTTTTTCGGTTAGTGAAACACACAATCGTAAGAATAGTCGCCGGTCTGTATCTGAAAGCTTGGAAAATATCCGGTTTTTAATTAGGAGAGCAGAAGAAGAGAGGATACCTATTAATGTAGGGATTGCTACTAGTTTCGGCTGCCCATTCGAAGGGTTCTATAAGCCGGAGCGAGTGCTCCCTCTCATTGAACGGTTAACAGATTGGGGAATAAATTCAATTATGTTAGCGGATACAACAGGAATGGCTCACCCTTTGCAAGTAAGAGAAACTTGTCAAAAGGTCCTTGAACAATTCCCTGATGTAACCCTTCAACTGCATCTTCATGATACAAGAGGAATGGGAGCGGCTAATGTAATGGCAGGCTTAGAGGCGGGAGTCACACGTTTTGATAGTTCCCTTGCTGGCATCGGTGGTTGTCCGTTTGCCCCAGGAGCTTCGGGAAATATTTGTACGGAAGATATTGTGCATATGCTTGATTTGATGGGTTATGAAACAGAAATGAACATTGATCAATTAATTACTATAGCTAAGGAGCTGGAAGGAAAGCTAGGAAAAACTCTTCCAGGCCAGATCATGAAGGCGGGGAAAAGCTCGGATCTTCATTCAAAAGAATGGCAGCCTGCAAGATAAATAAGTGCAAGTGTCGGTAAATCCTTTTGTTGATAGTTAAAAATCACTATATTGTTTTTCGATGTCTTTTAAAGAAGGTTCTGAAAATAAAATACAGAATATTTAAACTTATTTAATTATTATAATAGCATTCTTGGCGTCTAGACATGTAAGTTTATCTAAAACTATGCTCTAAAAATTGGAGGGGTTAGGTTTATGAAGAGATTCCTTTTTTCATTAGTTTTATTAGTGTCTATCATACTTGCAACAGCATGTAGTAGTGGGGAGACGAAAACATCCTCAGGGGAAAAAGCAAAGGAAAAAGTGATTATTGCTGAGGGGAATACTGGATTTATGCTTACACCCATTTATGTTGCTAAGGAACAAGGCTTCTTTGATGAAGAGGGCCTAGAAGTTGAGGAGGTTTCAGTGAGCGGAGGGTCAAAGGCGCTGTCGGCTGTTATTGGTGGTGGGGCACATATCGGAACTGTTGCCCTAGTCGATATCATGAAAGCGATTGATAGCGGTCAAAATGTGAAAGTATTCGGGGCGTTGTTTAATCAGGTGGGAACAAATATTGTGATGAATAATGATATTGCCACTGAAAATGGCATTAGTGAAACTTCATCGATGGCAGATAAAATTAAGGCGTTAAAAGGACTGAAAATTGGAATTAGCTCACCAGGAAGCGGTTCTGATCATATTATCCGAATGCTATTAGAGTCAGAGGGAATCAATCCGGATCGGGATTCTGAATTAATACCTCTCGGACAAGGGGATGCTCAGCTTGCAGCTTTCCAAAAAAATGAAATTGATGCGTTTGTCTATGCTTCCCCGACAACTGATATGGCAACCACTCTCAATGGGATGATTCTTTTCAATTTCAGTAAGGGAGAGGTTGAAGAATACGCTGGAATGGCTTATTTAACCCTTGTGGCAAAAGAAGATGATCTGAAAAAGAATAAAGAGGTCTACCAAAAAGTAGCCAATGCGATGGCGAAAGCCGGTAAATTTATTGAAACAGAAAAAGAAGCAACAAAAGAAATATTGAAAAAGCATATACAAGGGATCGACCCCGAAGTGTTTGATATTGCATTTGAGAACAATTATCCTGCCTTTGCTAAATCACCTGTCATAACAACAGATAGTTTTAATAAAAATATTAAGTTCGGTGGAATTGATCTTCCTTTTGATAAAGTGGTAGACAATGAGTTTGCAGAAAAAGCGAAATAAGTTCAAGGAGGTACAAAATGATAGAGTTTACGAATGTTTCGAAGTACTTTGAACGGGATGGAAAACGCGTTCTTGCTGCAAAGGATATTAATCTTGAAATCAATCAAGGGGAGTTCTTAACTGTTATTGGTCCCAGTGGATGTGGAAAATCAACAGTTCTTAATATGTGTGCAGGATTAATGAAACCAAGCTTTGGTGAAGTAAAGTATAAAAAACAACTTGTAAATGGGATTAATACAAGTGTGGGCTATATGACGCAGAAGGATAATCTTTTACCTTGGCGAACAGTTAGAGGGAATATTGAAATTGGGCTTGAAATCAGGGGAATTGGCAAAAAGGATCGTGAAAGGGAAAGTGCAGCATTCATTGAGATGGTCGGATTGAAAGGATTTGAAAACCATTATCCGCAGGAATTATCAGGTGGAATGAGACGGCGTGTTAGTTTGGCTAAAATGCTCGTCTATAATCCGGAAACCCTTTTACTAGATGAACCTTTTGGCGCATTAGATGCCCAGCTTCGATTAATTCTCCAAGATAAGCTGCTCAACATTTGGCAGGAAACAGGTAAAACCATCATATTTGTTACTCATGATTTAGATGAAGCTGTTTTGTTAGGAGAGCGTGTTGCTGTATTCAGCAAGCGTCCAGGGACAATAAAAAAAGTGGAGGAAGTGAATCTCCCGAAGAAGCGCGATGTATTTAACCTGCGTATGACTGACGAATTTAGGAAAGTGCATGCGAATCTATGGCAATCCTTAAGAGAAGAGTTTGTGGAGGAGGTAAATGCAGTATGACCTCTCAAACAAATGCAACAACTAGTAAGGAGAACGTGCAAGTTTTATTTAACGCCGAGGAGCCCATTCGTACATCCTCCATTTTTAGTAAAAAGCTAAAGATACAGGGCATTCGAGTAGCTTTTCTCCTATGTTTCTTAACTCTTTGGGAGTCAGCTGCAGGGCGCCTAATTGATAAATTCTGGATCAGCTCCCCAAGTGATATTGTGAATACTTTACACAAGTGGGCAACTTCAGGTGATTTATTCTTCCATCTTGGGATCACGCTGCAAGAAACATTTATTGGATTTTTCATAGGGGCTTTAGCAGGCTGTGTCGTAGGATTTGTTTTGGGACGGTGGTCTTTTGCAGCGCAAGTCATGGATCCTTTTATTACCGCCATTTATAGTTTGCCAAAGGTAGCCCTAGCACCCTTATTTATATTGTGGTTTGGGATCGGAATAGAAATGAAAATTCTCTTCGCAGCAATGATTGTTTTCTTTCTTGTATTTTTTAATACATTTGCCGGTGTCAAGGATGTAGATGAAGACCTATTGGATAATATTCGCTTAATGGGAGCTTCTGAAAAGCAGATTGTAACAAAGGTGATCATTCCTTCTGCTCTTACTTGGGTTTTCGTTGGTTTAAAGTTATCTGTCCCATATGCATTAATTGGTGCGGTCGTTGGAGAAATCACAGCTTCCAATAAAGGGATTGGATTTTTAATTCAATATTCTGCTGGAAATTTTGATACAGCAGGCACATTTGCAGCTCTTGTCATACTAATGATTGTTTCGATAAGTTTAAATGGAGTACTTATGCTCCTAGAGTCGCGATTGCTTCGTTGGAAAAAAACAAATTCAAGGTAACAAGATCATAATTTGTTAACCAAGGCTGTCACCATTTTATTGTGACGGCTTTTTTTCTGTTCAATAAAGGACGGACTCTTGTCTGTTTACTGCGAAGTAATCTATACTTGTCTTATATTATAAAATTCAAATAAATCAAATTATTTAAATATTAATAATCAAATTTCAGGAGGTTATAATGGATGAAAAACTAGAAAAACAAATTCAATTTTATCGGAAAATAGTTGAGTTGACCCATGCGGGTATATGCGGGATTGATAATGAAGGACGTATCATGATCTACAATCAGGCTGCAGCTGACTTCCTTGGTGTTCCAATTGATGAGGCTATTGGAAAAATGGTAACGGACGTTAACCCAAAGCAGCCAGGGATCACGCGTGTGCTGACCGAGCAAAGTGTTCAGCATGATCAACTGCGTAAAGTTGGACAAAGAACTGCGGTCATCAACCGATCCCCTATTTACTATGAAGGCAATCTGATAGGTGCGATTTCAAGTGTACAAGATATTACGGAATTACAGCAATACGAAGAAAAAATTCGCCGTCAAGTTAATAATCAAGGATTAAAAGCGAAATGGACACTTGAAAACATTGTTGCTAAATCAAAAGTCATGCAAAGACTTATTGAGCTTGCCAAAAAGTATGCTGCAGTTGATTCAACTTTGCTTTTACAAGGAGAATCGGGGACAGGTAAAGAGATGCTTGCTCAAGGAATTCATATGGTAAGCAGCCGGAAGCAAGGCCCATTTGTCGCTTTGAATTGTGCTGCTTTACCTGAAACTCTACTGGAAAGTGAATTATTTGGATATGAAGATGGGGCATTCACAGGCGCCAGAAAAGGTGGGAAGCCCGGACTTTTTGAGCTTGCTCACCGCGGAACGATATTTTTAGACGAAATAGGGGAATTGCCAATTCTTCTCCAAGCCAGATTGCTTCGTGTTTTACAAGAACGAGAAGTCATGCGTGTAGGCGGCAATAAGGTGATCCCGGTAGACGTAAGAATTATTGCAGCAACCAACCGTGATTTAGTTCAACAAATGCACGAGGGATTGTTTAGAGAGGATCTTTATTTTCGACTAGCTGTATTAGTCTTAAGAATTCCGCCCTTACGGAAAAGGGGAGAAGATATACCTTATCTGATTGAAGCATTTTTACGAGAGTGGAAGAAAACAAATCATTACAGTTTTACTGATGAAGAAATTTATAAGCTGCAAAACTATTCATGGCCCGGAAATGTTCGAGAGCTCCGCAATCTTATGGAAAGGGCGTTTGTGTTATTAGAAGCAGGTGAACCACTTGATATTTTCAGTCCAGATGTATGGATTTCTACTGAACAAAGACAAGCCAATAAGGCAGATAGCGATGTGCCAGTGATGGCGAAGAAAGAAGAGAATGAGGAGGATAGGATTACTCGAATACTGGAAGAGGAGAAAGGGAATATCGGACAGGCTGCTAGTCGATTAGGTATGCATCGTTCAACCCTATGGAGAAAAATGAAAAAGATTCAATCCAATAAATAACTCTCGATTTTATGAGCTGACTTTGTCAATGGATCAACTGTATATAAAAATTTCACTCTCCTACTATTTGTAGGAGTTTTTTGTTGCGTAAAAGTTGCTTAATGTTGCATGCAACAAAGGGCAGGTAGATTCTTAGTTGCAAAGAGAAACGATTACAGATTAACGTACAGTAAAACCCTTGCTAGTTAATGATTTACAGGATTTGAAGTATGTATTTTTATTGGCACGGAATTTGCATCATTTAAAAATAATAAATGAAAACAAAGTAGAAAAAGTTGTGTAACTGCTTTGTTATTAATAAAGTAGGAGGGAATTATTTTGAAAAAGCCATTGGAAGGAATCCGAGTCATCGAACTAGGTGCATTTGTAGCTGGGCCTTTCGCTTCAAGGCTTCTTGGAGAGTTTGGGGCTGAAATTATTAAAGTGGAATCTCTTGAAGGGGACCAACTCCGGCAATGGGGGCTCCATGCGCCAGGTCAAGACTCTTATTGGAGTATGGTACAAACGCGGAATAAACGATCAATCTCCGTTAATTTACGTTCGATAGAAGGTCAAGATATTGTTAGAGAGTTAATTTCGGAAGCAGATGTTGTCCTTGAAAACTTCAAACCAGGAACACTTGCGAAATGGCGTTTATCCCATGAAGATATGAAAGCTATTAATCCGAAACTGATCATTACGAGTATATCAGGTTTTGGTCAAACAGGTCCTTATCGGGATTTGCCTGGATTTGGAAATATCGCAGAATCTATGGGAGGGATTCGTTATGTAACAGGCTACCCTGACCGACCGCCAGTAAGGGTAGGTCTTCCGATTGGTGATACGGTAGCGGCTCTTTATGCGGTTATTGGAACTCTTTTTTCCTTGTATTATCGAGATGCGCAAAATGGGGAGAAAGGTCAGGTTGTGGATGTAGCACTCTATGAATCTGTTTTTAGTTTCTTAGAAGGGATGGTTCCTGAGTATGTTCATATGAACAAAATACGGGAAAGAACAGGAAATCAACATGTCTCAACAGCCCCTTCAAATGTGTATCCAACAAAGGACGGTAAATGGGTGGCCATTGGTGCGAATAGTGATTCGTTATTTAACCGTTTGACAAGAGTGATGGGGCGCGTTGATTTGGAGCAGGATCCACTTCTTCAGGACAATAAAGGACGTGTGAAAGAAGCTGATCGTTTAGATGAAGAAATTTCATTATGGACACAACAATTTAATTTGTCAGATGTGATGGAGCAATTAAATGCTGGTTCAATCCCAGCAGGTCCTATTTACAATATAGAGGATATTTTGGCCGATCCCCATTATCAAGAAAGAGACATGTTCCTTACTGTGCCTGATGAACGAATAGGGGATATTGTCATGCCGGGCATTGTTCCGAAACTTAGTGAAACTCCAGGTGAGGTTCATTGGGCGGGTCCTAATTGCGGGGCACATACTGAAGAGATTCTTAGTGACTTGGGCTATACGGAGGAGCAAATTGAATCATGGGTAGAAAAAGGGATCATTAAGACAGCAGCCACGGTTGAAAAAACTCTTTGATTTTTTGTGCAAGATATAAAAAACTTATTGCAAAAAAAGCTAAAGCTGTCCGGAAAGTCATTTTTCATGACTTACTGGACAGCTTTTTTCATCTTTTTTTCTAAAATTGTAGCAAATGAGCAATTATTTTTTACAATCCGCCAGGAGTTCTTACACTTATCGGAATGCTTTCATAATCTTCTGGATTTAATTGATGGACAGATCCATCTGCCACACCGTTAATAATACCCATAAGACCAGTTTCGACCGTTTTAACGAGCTGGCCTTTCTTCTTTTGTCCGAAGTTTTGTGTTTGTCCGCTTACTTCAAATAGGACTGTTCCACTTCCATTTAATGCAAATGAACCTAGAGCAGTACCAGGTAGGTCGATTTTTTGATCATACAATGAAATATTGGTAAAGACTGAATTTCCTTTTGCTTGTAAGGCATAATAGACTGCTAAATTCAATTGGCGTGAGAAGTCATAATTGAAGTTATCCGCGTATGCAGCATATTTTTCTCCGCCAGGACTGTTTGGATTCGTAACGAACTTGCCTGAAATGGACATCGTTACACGATCATCCGTCCCCTCTACATAAGGGAATCCTTGGTGATGGAGATCAACGAATACATCCACATTTCCAAACTGCGCCTTCAAGTCTTTGTATACGTCTCTTACCGTTTGTGCTTCAGGAGTAATATACCAGCCGTATTTATTAGATGCACCCGGAAAATCCTCTGCCTTTGGAACATAGTTCAGATCTGGGTGGAAATCACGGTTTACGTCAAAGCCAGGGTTCTTATCATAATTCCAGCTTCCTGGAGTGGAATAATAGTTCCACGCTGGCTTCACATTTGCAAGATGAGGAAATTTAGCAACGACCTCTGACCAATCCATATCATTCGCACGGCGGCTCAGCTCAGAACCATCCGCGTTCATCATCGGAATGACTACAATGGTAAGCTCATCTAAGATTTTCTTCGCTTCTTTAGAATTGCTGGATCCCAGGTTTTGCAGAATGTTTAGGAGCGCAACTGTTCCCGTTTTCTCATTTCCATGAATTTCACTTTGGATCAGCACAACCTTATCGCCATGACCAACCGACACCTTGTAAATTCCACGTCCCTGGTTCGTGTACCCAGCTGTTTCAACACTTACTTTTCCTTGGCTCGATTTTTGAATCTGCTCTAGCTTCTTCCCGAGCTCCTCATAGCTGATGAAGCCTTCAATCGATAGATTTTCCCCCTGCTGCGGACTTGGCCCTGGATCTGCTGACCCCACTGTCGGCACGGCAAATAAAGATGCAGCCAAAGCCGTTGAACTTAACACCTTCCAAACCTTTTTCATTCTTAATCCCTCCTCTTTTTATGTGAATATAAGGAGGTAATTCCACGATTTCCCCTTGATTCCTCTATCTTTTTAGAAAATGAATAGATCAGACTAAGAAACTGAAAAAGGAGATGGGGAATAATATTCATATTTTTCAGATTAATTAAAAATATCACTTCTTATGAACTATTTTGGCAGGTCATTCTTTTGGAATACAGAGCTTTGAAGACCGAGGAAGCGATAGCGGCCTCCATCGAACGAACTCTTTGATTTTTTTAGGTGCCAGAATACCATTCAGAGCAGTAGTCTCATGTTGGTATCTGGCATTTTTTTATACGAAGGTCATTAAGATCTCTAGGTTTTATTTAGGATCATTCTATTTTCTAACGTTATTATTACTTTTTTAATATACTCAAATATTCCTTCCAAGGACCAACGTCTTCCCGATATCTTTTGGCCATAACCCGGATTATTTGAGAAATATGTGTTAAATCATGAACAACCCATGTAGAAAGTAATTCCCCTAGTTTTACTGCACCAAATTCGGGGTGTGAACCAGTCAATTCAAGATGTAATTCAGGTTTAATTAGAGACTTCAAGTTGTCTATATTTTGTGCTCTAACCATTTTAAACTCAAGCAGCCTTTGTTCAATCGATTCTTCAGTCCTTTTATTTATATGTGAATATCGGTCAAACGCGGGGAAGGGTTTATTTTCACCTTCCTGAAGAATGATTTCTAGCCTAGGAATCCAATTGTTTTTTTCACATTCAATGAGGTGTTCTATCACTTCAGAGACATTCCAGGTTCCCTCGCCTTCATTACATTTCAGCCATTCTTCAGATAAACCAGCTAAAAAAAACTCTAATGTTTGTGGAGTGCGCTCTAGAACTTCAATCGCTTCTTTCATATTAAAATTCATATAGTGCTCTCCTTTCATTCTTTAAAAATATGTATACCTTGTATGTAAGGGCTCTAATATAATTGGAACTGTTTTACTATTTAGTTTTTTGAATTGTCCGTTGATTCGAGCACTTTATCCTGTTAAAATTTATTTTATAATTATTCATATACTTTTAAATTTATTCATAATAGGAGATTACATCTATGACCAAATATAAAGATTTAAATGTCCCCCTCAGAACAATTATGACACCGGGGCCGGTAGAGGTTGATCCAAGAGTATTAAGGGCGATGGCTACCCCGATTTTAGGACAATTTGATCCTGCCTTTACGAATATCATGAATGAAACGATGGAAATGCTCCGAGAATTATTTCAAACAGATAATCACTGGGCATTTCCGGTTGATGGGACTTCGAGAGCAGGGATCGAAGCAGTCCTATGCAGTATCATTGAACCCGGAGATAAAGTTTTAGTTCCGATATACGGCCGTTTCGGCTATCTTTTAACTGAAATCTGCCAGCGCTATGGAGCAGAGGTGACGACAATGGAGGTTCCTTGGGGAGAAGTATTTGATCCGGAAGTTGTCATAAATAAGATTCATGAGGTTTCTCCAAAAATAGTGGCCATTGTTCATGGGGAAACATCAACTGCCTGCATGCAACCGCTAAAGGAAATTGGGGAAGCTTGCCGTAATGCAGATGTTTTGTTGGTTGTCGATGCTGTTGCCTCATTAGGAGGGGTCGACATCAAGGTGGATGACCTCATGCTTGATGCCGTTATTGGCGGTACGCAAAAATGCTTATCCGTTCCGGCTGGATTGGCTCCGATTACTTATAACAATCGAATTGAAGAAGTGATCAATAAAAGAAAAAGCATTGAATTGGGCCTGAAGAAATTCCAAAGCGAGCCATCTACTAATCGAATTACAAGCAATTATTTTGATTTAGCACAGCTCCAGGATTATTGGAGTCCGGTCCGCTTGAATCATCATACGGAAGCGACCAGTATGCAATATGCTTTAAGAGAAGGGCTTCGTATTATTCTTGAGGAAGGCCTTGAAAACCGCTTTGCCCGCCATAAGTTAAATGAAAGAGCATTAGTGGCAGGAATTAAAGCGATGGGCTTGGAGTTATTTGGTGATGAAAAGCATAAGCTCCCTGTTGTGACCGCTATTGAGATCCCTGAAGGAATTGACGGAGAAGAGGTACGTTCCATGATGCTAGAGGATTTTGAAGTGGAAATTGCCAGTTCCTTTGGACCGCTTCAAGGCAGGATTTGGAGGATTGGAACAATGGGATATAGCTCCCGCAAGAAAAATATTCTTCATGTTCTTTCGGCATTAGAAGCAACACTTATTCGGAAAGGCCATCATGTGAATAAAGGTGAAAGCTTACAGGCGGCATTGGACGAATATGATGAATACAAAAAGAAGAATGTTGAAACGAATTAATATAAATTTAATGATTGGAACTGGAGTATATATTCCAATTATTAATATCTAATAAAGGTGCTATTCTAAGCGCCTTTTTCATGTGCTTAAGGACATAGAAAAGGTGAAATCTCCAAAGTGTGTCCTTTACTCGCGAATTAATTGTATGTGAGTAAAATTTCTTTATTTGTAAATGAAAAAGACAAACCAATCGGTCTGTCTTTTTCATCAAAATGGTTTTACTGACATTAAAACAATCATAACGATCGCAATTATGCTAGCTAGTGATAACGCCGTATCTGATTTTTTATTTAACTCTGTGACCTCTTCCGGAATGTCATTGCCTTGAAAGCTCTCCAAAATCTCAGCTGCTTTTTTTGACTTTTTCCCCGCTATCCCAATGACTAAAATTTGAGCAACAATGTACAAAATAATCGAGGCAATATACCAGCCGGCTGTAAACAAATGAGTGTTCAGCACACCCATTACGAGCCCCGTAATGAATAAAGTGATACTCCCTATTTTCACCGGCTTTTCAAGTTTGCTTAATAAATCATTCGTCCACAGTAACTGTTCTTTTGTCTTAGGAAATCTTGAAATAATGGAAAAGATAAATGCTGGCCCCAGTCCAACCACTGCGGCAATCACATGAATTAATACTAATGCCTCATACCATGTCATATCCATCTCTCCTCCTTTTCTCCTGCTTTTTATTATATTCAATTACATGATTATTCGTAATCTTATAATTCCTAAGGAGAAGAATATTTTTAATAATCCTTGCCTCTAAATCGCTTCACCCGGAAGCTGGTAATGTAGAGGTCACCATCCGGACCAAACACCAAATCTTCAGGCAGTAGCTTAGTAAATGGAATCTCTTTTCTGTGGAGCGCAGAACCTATATTATTTTCATAGGATCTAATACTAAGAAAATCTTAAGATTTACATAAAGAGTTTGTTAAGATTTATTGGCTATCCTACCTTTAGAACAAAAAGTAAAGGGGAGATAGGCCATCGATTTTATAGGCAGGAGTGAATGCAATGAACATATTGGTTTGTGATGATGATCATGCGATTGTGGATGCGATTGGAATTTACTTAGAAAATGAAGGCTATCAAATATTCAAAGCCCATAACGGTATCGAGGCGATCGAAATCATCGATCATCAGGAGATTCATCTGATTATCATGGATATTATGATGCCTAAGATGGATGGAATAAAGGCGACCATGAAGATTAGAGAAAATAATAAAATTCCATTGATCATGCTTTCCGCTAAGTCAGAGGATTACGACAAAATATTAGGATTAAACATAGGAGCAGATGACTACATAACGAAGCCTTTTAATCCTTTAGAGCTCATCGCAAGAGTGAAATCACAGCTTAGAAGGTATACAACATTAGGCGGGCTGGAAACAAAGAAAAATGTCTTTAAAACGGGCGGACTCATGATTGATGATGAAAGCAAAACGATAACGGTCGATGGAGAGGCAGTCCACTTGACACCGGTGCAATATAAGATCCTAAAGCTTCTAACAGCAAACGCCGGGAGAGTATTCTCCATTGAGGAAATTTATGAAAAAGTATGGAATGAAACAGCCTTCAGTCCAGAAAATACGGTCAGCGTTCATATTAGAAAAATTAGAGAGAAAATTGAAATCAATCCGAAAGAGCCCAAATATTTAAAGGTGGTGTGGGGAGTTGGATATAAGGTTGAAAAAGTTTAGCCACTTAATGACAACAAAAATAATTGTTTTTATCTTAATGATTACATGTTTTACAGGTGCCATCCAAGCAACTGTAGATTTAGATGTCCATGATAATTTTGGACTCGTTTTTGAAGACAACTACTTTCGCAGTAAATCATTTGAAAGGGACAGTGAACCTCTCATTTACGATCTCACTAGACTGATCGGGGAATATAAGAGTGAGGAACATATTTTAAATGGTGGAACGATCAGTGAGAATGAATTAAAAAACGAAGAAGAAAACTTATTCCTCGACTACCATGAGAATTCGAGAAGTTTTAATCCAAATTTAAGTGAAGCGGAAAACTATGAAAAGTTTAAAGAAGAATATGCAGAGAAAATCTCTCAGGCAAAGGACAGGCTGATTAAGAATGATTTAATAGAATTTCATTTATTATTGCAAAATATAAAAGAGGTTAAAGGTCCTTTGTATTTTGCCAGTGATGGGGAAAACCTATATAAGAACAGTTCGCAGACGGAAAAGGGACAGTTTAAAACTTATCCAACTTACTTAATTTTAGAGAATTATTCAAGCGAGATCTACCCAAAAGAAATAGAAGAAAATGAATCCTTCTATTGGTTAAATAAAGAGGAATTTGGTCCGAAAGGTCAGGTTATTTATATCGCTTTTACGGACGAATTTTTAAATAACAAAATAAAAGAATGGAAAGAAAATAAGGCAAGTGCTACAAAAAGCTTTTATAGATTAGTAGGATTTTTAACAGGATTTATTCTTTTATTTCTATATTTGGTATATGTGGCTGGGAGAAAGTCATTTAAGGATCAAGAGGTACACTTACATGTAGTAGATAAATTATATGTTGATATAAACTTTTTCCTATTCTCAGGACTTACAGTGATATGGGTTGCCACAATGGAATCTGTGGGTTTTACAAACATGGACAAAGCAGTCATTCCGATCACGATTCCGATTTCTGCAGCAGGATTTATGCTAATTCTATCACTAGTTAGGCATATCAAAAATAGAACGTTCATCAAGCATACGTTAATTTATAAACTCTTCTCGATGCTGTTTAAGTTTGTAAGGGATGTATATGATAACGGAAATATTGCGGTAAAGACGGTTCTCATCGTCATTGGATACCCTATATTGATTGCTTTAACATTTTTCATGTTTCCTATCACTTTAGGCCTCGCAGCTTGGTTCTCCTTAAGAAGAATCAAGGCATTTAATGCAATTAAGATAGGAGTAGAAAGAATAAAAGATGGGGATATTCATCACAGCATCGATGTTGGCGGAAAGGGAGAGTTTAGTAAACTTGCTGCTAACATAAACAGCATTACGGATGGTTTGAAAAAAGCTGTAGATAGCGAATTAAAAAGTGAGCGGCTGAAAACAGAGCTAATCACCAATGTATCCCATGATATAAGAACACCATTAACTTCTATTATTACCTATGTAGATCTATTGAAAAAGGAAAAGGACCCAGCAAAGGTAGCAGAATATGTCGAAGTATTGGATCAAAAATCGAAAAGGTTAAAAACACTGACTGATGATTTATTTGAAGCAGCAAAGGCTTCTAGCGGAAATATCCCGGTTCAGTTGGAGCGAATCGATATTGGATCGTTAATCAATCAGGGCCTAGGGGAAGTGAGTGATAAAATTGAAGAGCTAGGGTTAGAATTTAGGTTCAATTACCCTAAGGAAAAGGTTTATATTCAAGCCGATGGAAAATTATTATGGAGATCCATTGAAAATGTATTATCCAATATATTCAAATATGCTCTCAGGGGATCAAGAGTCTATATTGATATAGAGGATGTAGGCAATGAAATCCTTCTCACCTTCAAGAACATTTCAGCCTATGAGCTAAATATTTCTGCAGACGAATTAATGGAGCGTTTTAAAAGAGGAGACGAATCCAGATCCAGCCAAGGCAGCGGATTAGGGCTATCCATTGCCGAAAGCCTGACCGAAATACAGAAAGGCAAATTTATGATTCAAGTGGATGGAGATTTATTTAAGACGATGATTTATATGCCTAAATATAAAAATAGCAATGAATGAATCTAGGAAAAAGATTGGGGATAGGATATCAAAGAGATGTCCTATTCTTTTTTTGTTAACTTTTCTTAATATATAGAAATAATTTTTTCGTTACTGTTTTATTTGTAAAGGGAGTTGTTAGGGTTTTGCAGGTAACTTGGAAAGAATAGGAACAGATGGAAACGCAGGCGGTATATCTAAAAATCACCATCCGAAAATTAAATTGAAAGGGTAAATTGGGAAATAAAAACATTTTATTTATTACAATATTCTACAAAATGGTAAGCGAATCGTTATTTTTCTTAATTCGTGTGACATATCATGGTAATCTCTCTAATTTATAGTATGAGTCAGGCAGTCATAGAGCTGCTAGAATCTGATTTTTTCTTATTGTGCTATAAAGTGGAGGTGTTGCTAATACATAAAATTTGTAGAGAAACATCTATCAGCAAGTAAGAGGATAAATAATAATAGGGAGATGAAAAGATGAGTAAAAAACAGATGAATTCAAAAAAAGAAGGTAGAAAATTAGCGAAAAAAGTGGCTCCTTTTGTGATGTCCACATCTATGGTGGCTACTGCATTCTTAGCTGCAGGAGCACCATCTTCCGCCGCAGAGATTGATAATAAAGGAGTTAATCCAGAAGTTGTGGATCAAGTAAAAAACCACGGCCAGAAAGTATCTAAATTAGCTACTAGTCTGCCAGGATCTCCTGAGAAAGGAAAATTGATCAGTGAATTAGCGAGAGATAAATCGTTTAAAACCGTTAATCTTGATACAAATGATGATAAAGATGAACCAAAACCGGATGAAGAAGATGGCGAAGAAGGAGCACAGGCTACTGACGAAGTAGCTAAACCTGCCGATGATGGACAAGCTGAAGAAGGCAC
>NZ_JBALPC010000169.1:0-2578 GCF_036965225.1 Bacillus sp. JJ1474
AAATAGAATAATACTTTTGAACTGTATTTATTTAATAAAAGATTTACAAGTTTGAAATATTAGTTACGTTTGATCGAATTAGACTTGATAAAAGATTATATTAATATGTTTGTTACATGGCAGTCAGGCGGGCCGATTACGGTATTTCATACTGTCCTTGAGAATGAGCATTAACTTACGCCATTTATAAAAAAAGGTCAAACCAGTCACATCAAGTCGTGTGAGGTTTGACCTTTTACTTTCGATAAAGCAGAGCGAATTCCATTGGAAGTTTTTAGACGACAAGTTCTCGCCTGTTTGGTAAAGGAATAGCATTGGATGTTTGACCACTTGTTATGACATCATAAAAGTTTTCAAAGCTCGTTTCAATCATATTGACGAGTGCTTCATCTGTGTTTGAGCCAATATGTGGTGTTACAAGAACACGTGGGTATAAATCGATCAATGCTTGTACAGTTGGGTCTAATTTCTTTGTTGGTTTGTCAAATTTTTGGAAGAATATTTGTTCTTCATTTGCAAAGACATCTGTTGCAAAGCCTTCGAGTTTACGAGTTTTAAGAGCGTTAAGAATGGCTTCATTATCTTGTAGTTCACCACGGGCAGTGTTAATAAGAATGGCACCATCTTTCATTTTTGCTATGAAGTCAGTATTGACCAATTTATCATTCTTCCCTGGAAAATAAGGTACATGAATACTGACAATATCACTTTCTTCTAATAATTCATCCATTTCCATAAAGGTAACTACTTGTTTCGCTTCTTCACTTTGATATACATCAAATGCTAGAACTTCAGCACCAAGGCCTTTAAAAAGCTTAGCTTCTGTTAAACCAATTTTTCCAATACCAATAATACCAACTTACAATTTCTAATTTCTTTACTAAACATAACGCCATCAACAGTAAAATCATTATTAGCTGTACGTGTCGTTGTGTATGCTGTATGTCTCAATAGTGACATTGCAAGTGTTAAAGCTAATTCGGCAATCGCATTTGGCGAGTAGGAAGGAACTCTTGCCACATGCATATCGCAATCTGCTGCTGCCTGCAAGTCAATATGGTTGTAGCCAACTGTACGAGTGAAAACATATTTAATACCGAATTCTTTCATCTTTTGCATATTTTGCTTATCGGCCACACAGTTGCCTCTTAATAAAACAGCATCCATTCCTTTTGCAGTATCAATATTGTCATGATTAAGTAATTCTTCAATCAAATTTAGCTCAAAACCATATTTATTTAATTGATTGAAATAACGAACCTCATTTTTTCTTACTCCGTAACAAGCTATTTTAAGTGTCATTGTTCATTTCTCCTTTTCGATTGATTTGATTTAACCAAAAATACCAGAAAGACTAACTAAATTAATGATGATAATCCATACCGGAATCATGACAACTGCTGTGATCGTTGAAAGTAAAGATGTATTAGAAGCAAGTACCGTATCCTTATCAAAGCTAATCGCATACGCAGCTGCTACAGTGGCAGTTGGTGTTGCCATCATGATAACAACAATCCCTACACACATAGCACTCATTGTAAGAATTCCTGTTAATGAAAGGATAGCGAGTAAAACAAGATTGATAATAGGGACGAGCAAAATTTTGTTGAAACTGTATATCCAGGATGTCCGGTCAGTAACAGCAGCATTAAACTTAACAGCTCCCAGTGTTGCACCAATCGAAAGCCAAGCGAGCGGTGAAGCTAAACCCGCTAAATAAGTCAGTGGCTTATATAACCAGACGGCTGTCTGATCGATCCGCAAGAAAGCAAAGTTAGAAATTGTCCCATCAGAAGCTGCAACGGTCACTTGTGGAAGTGAACCTTGAAAGATCCAAATGAATAATCCTAGAAAGGTTGCAATGACAATTGGATTAAGAAACATTTCTTTTATATTTTTTGTTTCCATTTTTAATCCACTCATTTTGATATAGCCGTATGAGTAGAGGAAAATTCGATAACCGATATTAAAAATAGATGCATATAGAACACCTTCAGCTCCATAAATGGCGCCGACAATTGGAATCCCAAAGAATGTTGTTGAACCAAAAATCGTTAAAACGCGCAAAGTGGTTTGCTTGTCATCTTTAAATTTGAGATACATAGGTTTTGAGATAAAGATTAATAGGATGTAAATAAGTAGGCCCCAAACTAAAATGTTCATTCCTTCGGCCAGTGACTCTTTGTTAATATCCTGCATAAAGGAATTAAAGGCTAAGGCAGGTAATGCTACTGTCAATACAACCTTTGATAGAATTTTTCCAACCTGATCATTAAAAATTCCTTTTTTCCGACAAAAGAAGCCTAATAAGATTATGAAGATTGTTGACGTAATGGAACTAACAATACTCATATCTGTAAGGGTTGTTTGGATAATTTTTAGCATTTCCATAAAGTATTCCCCCAAGTAAATTAATTGTGAAGTATTTCACAAATGACTATAAAAAAATAAAAGTATTATGTGAAATATTTCACAAGTGATGATATAAAGTTAAGCCGGCTATTTCTTACAAGCCAATCATAAGTTGATTCGACTTAATTAAGAATATATTTAAATTAACGAAATTTATGTAATTAAA
>NZ_JBALPC010000170.1:0-917 GCF_036965225.1 Bacillus sp. JJ1474
ATTAAACGTTTGATTAATAGAGACCCGAAAAAGTATTAGCGGAATAAAGGATCATTTCGGTCGCAGTGACGCCCGGGAAAATCTTTTTTCACATTAGTCGCATATTAATAGAGACACACAAGAATTCAACTTTCCTGTGTGTCTCTTATTAGTTTATATAAGTATTATTTGCTTACTTAACGACCGCATTTTAATTAACAGGCTGATGAACAACCACTTTTGAAGAGACAAGATTCACAGGATTGGCAATCGTGTCGCCGACAGGGCAATGATCTTCAACGAATGCTTTAAATGCCTCGATTTTATCTTCTGGGGCATCCGTTTCGATATGAAACGTATATCGTATGGATAAGAATCCTGGTCTTACATCAGATTTATTAAAAAACCCGTCTAGGTCAATATCTCCTTCTAATTCAACCCAAAACTTTTGAAGATCGATATTGAATTGCTTCGCATACGTTCTCGCTACGATTGACTGGCACGCACCTAAAGCGGACAGAAGTAGTTCCACCGGATTCATTCCTTTATCCGTTCCTCCTAAGCTAGCTGGCTCATCCACAATGACTTTATGCCCTCTCGATTCTGTTTCCACTAATACATTTTCTTTTAATACTGTTTTTGCTTTAAATGTTGTAATCGCCATCTTTTTCTCTCCCTTTCCTATTTGGACTTCACTTGCTAGCTTTACAGCTTTGGAAAATGAAAACATCTTCTCTAAGATAAGAGAAGGGTGCATGACAAAACATGAAGACATTTTGCCAATTGATCAGCCACTCTTCTAAATTAGGCACCAGGTTTCATCACAAACTGAGTGACTTTAAAAGCTGGATGCAGAGAGTTCGCTGCGTCAGTCCCACCCTTTATCTGGATTAGAAGAATTTAATTCATATTATTCCAATAAGAATTATTGTATTCAT
>NZ_JBALPC010000170.1:986-6706 GCF_036965225.1 Bacillus sp. JJ1474
CCGCCTGGCTTTGAGGGGACTTAATCAAACGTTTAATTAATATGTATGTACGTGTTTTTATATCAATTTATACCCACTGACTAATTTTATTAATTATTACGATAGGAACTTAGGGAGAGCCTGTCCTGTTAGTGTAATGGAGCATTAAACAAGCGTTTGATTAAACAGTCTCAATCCCATGTCCTGCCTGGCTTTGAAAGGATTTAAACAAACGTTTAATTAATATGTAAGATTGTATTTATATATCAATTTATACCAATTACTAATTTTAATAATTAATATGATACAAACTTGGTGATAGCCTGTCCTGTTAGTGCAAGAGGTCATTAAACAAACGTTTGATTAAACAGTCTCAATCCCTTGTCCCGCCTGGCTTTGAGGGGATTTAAACAAACGTTTAATTAACGATATTTTTACCTTGCTAACTTTAAATTGTAAAACCTTTGAAAGTAAAAGAGACAGCCCGCCTAACTATAAATAGAAGTCCAAGAATCGTCCCAGCTTCCACAAAATAGCGAAAAATGTCCATAAATATTGCCCGCACCGCAAATCTTTCTGGTTGTTTTTACCTATAAAATTAAGGTAGAATGATAGAGTATTTTGCGAATATTCGAAATTATTATGAAGGTAGGGGGTCTATTTGTCTAGGAATTTTGTAAAGGTTTTATTCGTGTTTGCGCTTTTACTTGGGATGGTCGCGCAGCCAATTGCAAGCTTAGCTGCTGCAGAAAAGAATGTTTTTTATGTTAGTCTAGGGGATTCTCTGGCTGCCGGCCTATCGCCGTATGGCGAGATTGGCAAAGGCTATCCTGATTTTATTGCGGAAAACTTCAAGAGCAATGAGGTTCTCCAAATGTTTGTCAGGGATTACGCTGTACCGGGATATACGACAACCAATGTACTAGATGACATTGCCAATAACGTGATAAAAGGAGAAAACGATGGAATCCAGGCTGTTTTGAGCCAAGCCACGCATGTGACACTAGATGTCGGTGCCAATGATATCTTAAAGAAGATTAAGATTGATCCGGTAAATCAAAACGTTTCGTTTGATCAGGAAGAGGTTAAGCAAACGTTTGCGGAAATTCAACAAAACCTTGTTAAAATCACCACCGCTGTAAAATCGCTAAATCCAGATGTAAAGCTTTATATCATGGGCTACTACAATCCATATCCGCATTTGCCGGCTGAGCACCAGCCTGCTCTCAACCAATTATTAACTGCACTAAATTCAATGATTGAGCAAATTGCGATCCAATCCGTCTCTACTTACGTTCCAACTGCAGATGTCATCGCAAAAAATATTGCTTTTTTACCAAACCCGAAAGATATTCATTTGAGCGAAGATGGCTATAAGGCAGTTTCCGAGCTTTTCTGGAATGTGATGAAACCGGCAGTACCAGAAGAGGAAGAGGAAGTCGAAGTGCCTGCCAAGGAAACACCGCTTGTCTATTGGGATGGCGTTATCTTGAAAAAGGGCCAGATTGGCAGACTTTCCATTAAAAAACCTATCAATCTATGGAAACGAACAGATGAAGGTCTCCAGTTCGTAAGAGTCCTAAATCCCGGTGAAAAATACCGCGTATACCGCTACGACAATGAATTCGGCGGCCAATATTCAGTTGGCGATGGACACTATGTGACAAAAATAGAAGGCTATGTATCCTACAAAACTCCATCTAAACAAAAATTGGAGCTGCTGAAATAAAAGAACAGGGAAGGATCTAGTGCCTCCTTATTAAAAGAGTCCTTACAGGTACGAAAAAGTCAGGTCTCGTCTAATCTAACTCATCATCTTAGCCGATAAGTAGTTCTGTTTTTGTGGAGTAACATCGTAAATAACATTGCAATTAGGAGACCAAATCGCATCCGATTTGGTCTTTTGTTATCACTGTTATTCCAACGATTTCGCATTTGAGATATAAAAAAGCATATCAAATAATACATCAAATTAATGGTATACAATTGTTATTGCAATTGTCATTATGCTATTTCGGTTGTTAAATTGATTGTTAATTCCTGGATTGATTATTATAACTCTTCGAACAGGTTTCAAATATCAACATTTACCTTTAACAGAGCCTAATACTAAAATAGTAATTCCTTTTTAAAAAACAATAAACTGTAACCTATTTGAAATATATTCGTCAATATATCGGAATAAGCAAGATATTAAAAGAGTGGAGTTGTATGTATTTATGAAAAAAGGAATGATGTGGGCTTTATTTGCGGTGTTTTTATTGACCCTTACCGCATGCTCAAACAATCAAGAAACTAAGATTGAACCAAAAGTAACAGTAAAAGAAATGGCGGAACAACTACTAAAACAAGTAGAACAACCAGCCTTTATGGAATTAGAGGAGGTACAAGTCAAGGAAAGTTATTATATGGATCCTAACCTTCTTGAGGAATATATAATACAAATGCCGTTAATGAATGTAAAATCCAACGAACTATCCATTTTGAAGTTGAAGGACAAAAAAGATCTCGAAACTGTTAAATCTGCACTCGAAAAACGTGCTGCAGATGCAATAAGAAATTTTGAAAACTATTTGCCGGATCAATACGAAAATGCCAAAAACTATAAGATCGTTTCCAATGGCAACTACGTGTTATTTGTGATTTCTGAAGAATCCGAAGAACTAATTAAATATTTCAACGCCTTCTTCAGCAATAAATAACGATCATGGTATTTAGTAGCCTGACATTTCTATTTATATTTTTACCAATTGTTTTAGTACTTTATTATTGTTCACCTAGGAGGTTCAAAAACCTCCTTTTATTTTTAACAAGTTTGTTCTTCTATGCCTGGGGAGAGCCGATTTACATAGTCATTATACTTTTTTCCACCCTTATGGATTACACATTTGGGTTGTTACTCGGTAGCACAAAGTTTTCTTCGACAGGGCGTAAAGTGATTGTTGTCATTTCTATAATTCTTAACTTATCGTTACTATCCTTTTTTAAATATGTTAACTTTCTGATCGAAAATATTAATATTCTATTAGGAACCTCCTTTCCGTTAACCGAATTAGCACTTCCGATTGGCATATCGTTTTATACCTTTCAATCAATGTCCTACATCATCGATGTTTACAGGGGGACAGTTAAAGTTCAACGAAACTGGATTGATTTTGGCACATATGTAGCTTTATTTCCGCAGCTGGTAGCGGGTCCGATAGTTCAGTACAAAACAATTGTAGAACAACTTCGCAACAGGAAGGAAAGTATAGAACATTTTGCAATAGGTATTCGCCGCTTCACGATTGGTCTAGGAAAAAAAGTTTTGCTGGCCAACAATATCGGGATACTTTGGAATACTATTTCAAATTCAAATATCGAAACACTACCCATGTTAACAGCGTGGCTCGGGATTATTGCATTTGCTTTCCAAATTTATTTTGATTTCAGCGGTTATTCTGATATGGCGATTGGCCTTGGTTATATGTTTGGATTCCGATTAAATGAAAACTTCAAATATCCATATATTGCACAGAGTATTACTGATTTTTGGAGAAGATGGCATATCTCACTTGGCACATGGTTTAGGGAATATGTTTATATACCATTAGGCGGCAACCGCCGGGGGCTAATGATCCAGTTCCGAAATATCCTTATAGTCTGGTTATTGACGGGATTTTGGCACGGAGCTAACTGGAACTTCGTTTTATGGGGGTTGTATTTTGGTATCATCCTTTTGTTTGAAAAATGGTGGGGATTAAAACTTTTAAGTCAAATTCCACGTTGGATGAGGCACATATACGCGATATTACTTATATTAATAGGCTGGGTTCTATTTTCATTGGATAACCTTGAATTAATCTCCGGTTACTCAAAAGCGTTGTTTGGATTGAATAATCAAGCAATATGGAATCAAGAGACATTGTATTTAGGATATACCAATGTAGTTTTATTTTTATTACTAATTACTTTTTCAATGCCTCTAAAGAAATGGCCGAAAGAACATTCAGTACTTAATCTAGGATGGTATGGATTTCTCTTCTTTTTATCAGTGGCCTATTTAGTAGATTCAACTTTTAATCCGTTTTTATATTTTCGTTTTTAATAGGTGAGGTGAACTTAAAGAAATGAAATCAAAGGCAGACAAGTTTTTGGTATTAAGCTTCTGCACAACACTCGCGCTTGCCTTATTGCTTTTGCTATTTTTGACGCCGCAACGTTTTTCCGAAATGGAAAACCGACTTTTGCAACCCTTTCCAAACTTGACCTTAGACAAATTAATATCCAAGGAATATGGAAATGAGTTAGAAAACTACTTCTCGGATCATTTTCCTTTTCGTAACCAATGGGTTATGGCCAAATCTCACATAGAACGACTGCGACTCCAAAATGAAAACAATGGTATTTATTACGGAAAAGAAGGTTATTTATTCGAAAAGTTTTTAATGCCAGAAGAACAAAAACTTCTGCAGTACACTGATTCTCTAAATGAATTTTCATCGAAACATCATAATGTAAATATAACACTGATGCTTATCCCGACATCAGTAGGGGTTTATCCAGATAAATTACCCTGGTTAGCACCTTCATACCCTCAGGATCAGGTAAACCAAAAAATAGGGGAATATGTAAAAAATACACTCACTTTTATAGATGGCTATGATTTTTTAAGTGCTGATGCTGCTGAGCCTGTTTACTATCGGACTGACCATCATTGGAACACAAATGGGGCCTATTTAGGATATTTGGTTTATGCAAAAGAGATGGGGTGGAAACCATTATCAAAAAACGAGTTCAAAATACAAACCATCAGTGAATCATTTCTAGGGAGTTACCATACTCGAAGTCAATTCAGCAGGATCACTCCCGACACCATTCAGGCCTATTTTCCTCGTAAGCCGATACAAACGAAAATATACATTGCAGATACAGAAGAAACAGTAAATAGTCTATATAATGAAAGCTTCTTAACCAAAAAGGACAAATACTCCTATTTTTTAGGTGGAGTCCATGCCTTAATGAAAATTACGAGCCAACTAAAGCCCGAACAAATTCAACAAGAAAAACTCCTTGTAATCAAGGATTCCTACGCACACAACTTAATTCCATTCCTCACGAATCATGTAGCAGAAATCTACATAATAGACATCAGATATTACAACGGAAATATCAGTGAATTCATGCAAGAAAACGGAATCGAAGAAGTCTTGTTTATATTTAACACCTCAACCTTTGTGAATAATTCGGAATTGCTGAAACTACGAAAATAGCCAACTAAAAGCACCTGTTTCTCTAATTAAAATAGAGGAGCGGGTGTTTATTTTAGGGAATATACCGAACTTTTCCTATCCATTTCAAAGCCAAGGTGTAAATTTAATATTTGAAACTCTTAAATCACTACAGATTATGATAAATGATGTATACAGCAAGGAGAATAATGAAATTAGATGATGAATAAGGCCTTTCATAAACTTTACAACGAGTACCATCAAGATTTATTTCGTTTTTTATTTTACATGGTAAAGAATAAAGAACAAGCAGAGGTACTAGTACAAGAAGTTTATATTAAAGTTTGGAAAATACATTGAAACTTATAATGGAACAAGCAGTATGAGACCATGGCTTTATGCTCCTCAAACAGAGGTTAATGTGTTTCTTTCCATTTGTTTATAATCTCTATTATGATTGCTCCCAATAGGGAATTTCCTAAACCCACTGACAGAAAAATAATAACAACTATATCCGAAATAGCGTCATAC
>NZ_JBALPC010000170.1:6755-6979 GCF_036965225.1 Bacillus sp. JJ1474
CTTAAAATAAACCAAAGCAATACTAATCGCAAATAGAATAGAAGGTATATATTTTGTAAGTTTATCCGATTTTTGCTTACTGATTTTATAAAGCAACACTGCAACAAATGTAATAACAACTATTCCAATTGGTAATGCGAAATATATGTTCATATCTTAACAATCCCTCCTTAAACTATTTTTACCTATTACAATTTTAAAAAAGCAACAATCTTTTAGAAAAC
>NZ_JBALPC010000171.1:0-11815 GCF_036965225.1 Bacillus sp. JJ1474
TAGCTAATGGGGTTCTTATTCTGGTTATTGGAATTATAAGGTGGATTTTAAATTTCGTAAAAAAGTGAAGTGATGTTTGGTTATTCAAGTAAAGGGTGCTTTTATACAACAAGGAATACAATTAATAAGCCTAAAATATGAAAGGTTTCATGCCCTATCTTTAAGGTTTTTAACTAAAATCATGTGGAAATCATGTTAATTTATTAATAATTTTTAAGTAGGGAGGAAAAATGTATGAAACTAAGATTAACTTTAGTGATATTTTTGTCTTTAACCCTAATAGGATGTTCTAATACTACTCAGAGTGTATCGGAATATCCAGATTCTTCATTGAATCAAAATCAACAAACATCAGTTAAAAAGAATTATACCAAGGATGACGCAATAGCAACATTTAAGATGAACAGAGATTATAATAATTATGAAATCTTTGATTATATATTAGTGAAAGATGATAAATTACCAATGTTAAAGGCGGTTATTTCTTTTTACGATAAAACAGAAAATAATAGTTGCAATCTTGCTTTTATTTACGGAGATACGATTCAAAGAATAGGTTTTGCAGTAAATGAAGTAGATGGTGTAAAAACTTACGAAATCGCCGATAATAGTCGGTTAACTTATGTCGGGGATGGTACAGTAACAACATCAATTCTTAAAATAGAAACGAATGAAGTAATAGATTATAAAATTACTTTCTTATATGAAGAATCAACATCAACAACTAATTTTAATGTTGTAGCGGAGAAACTAACAAAATGAGTGGAGTTGACAAATCTATATTTTATAAAGTGATTGTGAAATTATACACTTAAACTAACGGATGCAATAGTTCAATAAGAAATAGGTGCATTATTACTAAAAAATAGAAATGATTTAGTTTGTAAGGTATTATCAATATATAGAATTTATGAAGATGTAGGATACTTTAATGAGATACATCTTCGTTCATGGTATAGGGCAAAGTTCCTCAAGTTGGGAGAAAACTATTTCTTACATGGGTGATACAACTCAAATTTCAAATCCTGATTTGTTTAACCTTTTGAAAGATAAAGAGCCTACTTACAACAATCTATACACCGCTTTCTCTGAATACATAGAAGAATATTCCGAGCCAGTTGTCCTTATTGGACTTTCTCTAGGAGCAGTAGTTGCATTGAATTATACGATTGACCATCCAAGTAGAGTTGACTCACTGGTTTTAATAGCACCACAATACAAAATGCCTAAAATGTTGCTTAAAGTTCAAAATACCATTTTTCGACTTATGCCAGAATCTCCTTTTCAGAAACTTGGTTCCAGCAAAAATGATTTTATTATATTGTCAAATTCTATGATGGAATTAGATTTTAGTAACGACTTAAAAAAGGTTCAGTGCAATACTTTGGTTTTATGTGGGGAAAATGATAAAGCGAATAAAAGGGCATCGGAGAAATTGGCAGATCAAATCGCAACAGCAGAAATTCGGACAATTATGGGTGTATGGCATGAAATAAATATGGAAGCTCCAGAAAATCTGGCGTCCATACTAAATGATTTTTTTAGAAAACATTAAAGGTAAATTCATTATTCTTATCAACCTTGCTTTTATTTAATTTTTTTATTCTTTATTGAACATCTCATTAAGTTTACATTTCTACTATTAGGTGCGATGATCCAGAAAGGGTTATCGCTTATTTTGTTGAAGTTATTAAGCTAACGGGCAGGTTAGTGGAAGAAGGGTATAGGAAGGAATATCCTTTGATTTTATGGAATATTTAAAATGATAGATTTTGAAGATATCGGTTCGTTGTATTTATAAAGATGTTAATTAAGGGATTTGCCTTTAAAAAAGAAGGAGGAACTTTTTATGCTGTTTATGATAATTGTCAAAGCCTCAAAGAATTCGGAAGCCGGAAATCTTCCGAGCCCAGAGCTCAGGGAAGCCATGACGATGTACAATGAGGAATTAGTGAAGGCAGGCGTGCGAATTATGGCTAAAGGACTTCATCCAAGTTCAAATGGGATTCGGCTTTCGTATCCAAAACAAGGAGAAAAGCCGCTGGTCACGGATGGCCCATTTACGGAAACGAATGAATTGATTGCTGGGTTCATACTAATTGATGTGAATTCGAGGGAAGAAGCCATCGAGTGGGCCATGCGGATGCCGGATCCACAAGGACATGGGGAAGGTCAGATTGAATTGCGTCAAGTATTTGAGGCGCCGGAGCTGACCGAGGATCCGGAAATGTTGTCCAAGGAAGCGGAATACGCGAGAAATCTGAGAAGGGAAGACGATTGTGACCCTCTCTAGACAACTTGTATCAAAAACTAACGGACACACCATATTTAAATCTAAACTAAATCCAGAATGGTTAATTTTTAACACTGATTTTACAGGGAAAGTTATGAATGTCACAAAACTGATGGAAGGATCAGCATTCTTATTAACCCCACATTAATTAACTATCTAGACAATTATTATTTAATGCGGAAACTAGGATGCATATTGACCAAATGTTACAGGAATCTGAGTGGGATGCTGATACAGAAAAAATACAGTAGCGCACTGCTTCATGGATTCATCATTGTTTTTTAAATTCAATCTAGGTAGTTGTTGCACGTGTCTAGTCAAGGGTATTAGTTATGCTATTTTACCATTGGACCAACTAGCACTATGGCAGTGCTCATTTTTAATACTAATAAAAAGATTTTTCCCTAGATTAGATCTGGTCGAATCTACTCATACTATCGATAGTAATAGCCGAATTTCCCAGAGGTGAACCACATTTGGAACTAATTTACCGAGCAGTTATTGTGTTTTTGGTCGGATTTTTATTTTTAAGGCTGTCAGGAAAAAAGGCCGTGGCCGAAATGCACTCGTTTGATTTATTGTATTTCTTTGTGCTTACGAATATTATCAGTACACCGATAGAGGTCAATAATCTCGGGAAAGCCATCATCTATTCTGGAATCACTTTTATTATTTATAAAATTATCGTCCGTTTATCCCTACATAATAAATTAAGATGGCTCTTATATAGCAGCCCTACTGTATTGATTCGTAATGGGGACATCGATCGAAAGGGACTGAAAAAGGTACGAATGCCTGTGAATGAATTATTGTCCCATTTGCGGATGAAAGGGTACATGGATACGCAAAATATCGCTATTGCCGTTATGGAGGATATTGGTGATATAAGTGTCATCCCTAAGGCTGATTACCGCCCTTTGCAGCCGAGTGATTTAAACTTACAGGTAAAAAAAGAATATGTGCCAATCCCACTGATCATGGATGGCCAAATTATTTCCCATAATTTAAAATACCTAAAGCTGAACATGGATTGGCTAATGACTGAAGTGAAAAAAATGGGGGAAAAAGTAGAGAATATCATGCTTGCCACATTTCAGGAAAATGGAAAATTATCTATTGATAATAATGACATCAAGGATCATAAAAATGACCCTAATTATTACAAGCCTGGAGAGGATAATTGATTAATTTCTCACCCCAACTCAGCATATTCCTGTTTTTTCGTAAATATCATTGATAATAAAATTTGTTCAGGGATGGGGAAAATAGCATTTCTTGATATTGAAGAAGTTCATTTCAAAGAACAATTAAATGTTTCTTATCTGAGGCATATTATCTTTCCTTGTACAGTCTTACCTCATTCTTATCATTTATTGTTCAAGAAGACAATTTTCTCTTGGATGCCTTTTGTTTTACAGGTACGTTATTGGTTAGTTTATACATCTATATTTATTTGTTCATTCTATAGTATATCTGATTTTCAACAATCGGGCGCAATTCCAGAAAAATTGCGCTCTTTCTTTAACTATAGGGCCAGATTACTGAGGGAATATTCTGAGATTGTAAAGCCTTACACTTAAACTAAAGGTTCAGGTTAGCTGAATAAGGAGTCCTTGTAGTAAGGATATGATTTATTAAATACATGCAAATTAAAGTGGTTATTAAGGATGGGCTTATCGAATAAATTCGTGACTATAACTAGGTTTTGGGTGATGAATAATTAAAATAATAAGGAGAAATTAAATGATAAAAATTGACGTAGATTTAGTTTCGAAGTTAATAAATTGCCAATTTCCAGAGTGGTCTAATTTGGAAATCAAGCCTGTTATAAAAAGTGGAAATGATAATAGAACATTTCACTTAGGAAAAAGTATGAGCGTTAGGTTACCAAGCGATAAAGCCTATGTGCCACAAGTTGAAAAAGAACAAAAATGGTTACCCATATTAGCCAAGCATCTTTCTACACCAATATCAGAACCAATAGCTAAAGGAGAGCCAAGTGAGGATTACCCATATCCTTGGTCTGTAAACAAGTGGTTGGATGGAGAGACATTAACTTTAGAAAATATAGATGATTTAAATCAATTTGCAATTGATTTGGGTAATTTTTTAGTTGAATTACAATCAATTGACACCAGTGGAGGTCCCTTAGCTGGGGAACATAATTTTTATAGAGGTGGAGATATTGCTGTATACGATGATGAGTTTAGAGATGCCATTAATAATATAAATTCTTTTAATAAACATATATTGAGAGAAATTTGGGAATTGGCATTAGCTTCAAAATGGGCTGGAGAACCAGTATGGGTCCATGGTGACGTAGCACCAGGGAATATATTAACTAAAATTGGTAAATTGTATGCGGTTATTGATTTTGGCATATTGGGTGTAGGAGACCCATCTTGTGATGCTGCAATGGCCTGGACTTTTTTTGATGATAGTACGAGAAAGTCATTTAAGAATGCATTGAATTTTGATGAAGAAACTTGGAATAGGGCAAGAGGTTGGGCTTTATGGAAGGCTTTAGTAACCTACAATTATAATAAACAATCAAACAAAACAATCGCAGATGAAACATATAGAATTATAAAAATAATTCTTAATGATTACGAAACTGAAAAATAAAGTCATTAAAATAGAACTTTATTTTGCACTAACAGGTGCATTTCAGTAATATGCAGGAACGTTTTTTTACTAAAAAGCAGGTTAGTTGAAGAAAAAATTGAAATAGAATTTAGTGGACCGGAACTAACAGATAAACAATTATGTAAGTTTTTAGAAGGTATTGCATCAAAGTGAGATAGATTTTCAGATAGCTTTTTGCTAACCAGAACGCTTGAAGAATGTACAATATTCCTTAATAACATTGAAATATTTGATAAATAATTCTAAATTTCATAATTAAGTTTGTGAAAAGTTGTACTTAAACTAACGGGGCAATTTAGTGGAACTTAAAGCAAATTAACGATTATTGAAATCCGAAATATCTAGCTTAATGTGGATTTATAACAAAGTTCAATGGTTTATAGGTGGATTTTTGATAATGTAGGATTTTTCTTATTGGCTTGGTTAAAGGTTATTGTTGATTTTTAGCATCCTGCTGATTGGAGCGGAAGGCGCGAGCTCCCCGGAAATGCTATCGGATTTCCTTCGTGCGGTGTTTACTCAGAGATGCTTATTCAAAGTCCTGCAGGAAAAGCGTAATCAGCGGGAGACCCAGCAGGTGCAAATGCACCGAGGAGCATCGGATCGCCCTCTGAACACTTGAGTACCTCGTGCTGAAATCAACGGGTAAATTTAACTGAGCCTTATTTTTCAGCATGAATCCCTTCTCTTGCTGCTCCACTTTCTAATTTTAAATTCATTGTGATGATAATCTGAGCAGGCGAATATAATAGTTTATTTAATAAATATCTTCTAAATCACCAATTGAAGACTAAGGAGGCCTGCAGGATGAGAATCGGAATTAATCTCCTCAATCTATCTCAAGACCGGTTTGGAGGGGTTGAACAATATATAACGCATTTAATTGGCCATATGGCTGACAGCCGGGAAAACCTTACCCTGTTCCTTTTTCTTAAGCGGAAGCTGAAAAACGTTTTTCCCCAACATGAAAAAATAAAAATAATTCAGTTCCGGAAGTTAATGGATTCTGCTGATGTTTATGATGCCATCAAAAAATGCAAGCTGGACCTTTGGTTTTGCCCATTGCACAGATCGTATCTCCCAAGTATCCCTGTTCCGACTGTGGCAACGATTCATGATGTACTTCATACGAAATATCCGGACTTTGTCCCCGGCGGATTAGAAGAGAATAATCGCTATTATGAACAATATACGGCTTCGTTCGATGCTGTCATTACAGTCTCGGATTTTTCCAAGGGTGCCATAGCCCGTCAGCTCTCCATTCCAGAGAGAAAAATTCATGTCATTCACCTCAATGCACCAGCCATATTTGATCAAGCACCAGCGAAGAACACAATGAAAGGAGTGAAACAAAAATATCAATTGCCCGAAACATACGCCATATATCCTTCAAGCTATAATCCGCACAAAAACCATCTGAATCTTCTAAAGGCCATTCTGATCCTGAGGGAAAAATACAATACCACCATACCGCTTGTCCTGACAGGCTATGCAGATAAAAGCAATGGAGTTTATCAATCTGTTTTGAAATTTATAAGAGAACGTTCTTTAGAAAAACAGGTATGGGTTCTGGGATACGTTCCCCCTGAAGAAATGCCTTCTCTTTATTGGAACTCCAGCTTTTTGGTCTTTCCTTCCCTATATGAAGGATTTGGCATTCCCCTGGTGGAGGCGTTTAAAACAAAAACACCGATCGTTTGCTCAAACAAGGGAAGCATCCCTGAAATCGCAGACATCGCGGGTCTTTATTTTAATCCTGAAAATCCTGAAGAGATCGCTTTAAAAATGATGGAGCTGTTAAATCCTGTAACAAGAAAACAGCTTAGCGAAAAGAGCAGTCTTCGGTCACGGCATTTTTCCTGGAAAAAGACTGCCGAAAAAACGCTGAAAGTTTTTCGAAGTGTGACCCGGAACTAATGAAGAGGAGGGGAATGATGAGAAAATTACTTGTCCTTAATATTTTCCCAACGGTTTTCCCGCCGACAAGTGGAGGCACATTGAGGTATTTTCATATTTATAACGAATTAAGCCATTATTATGATATTACTCTTTTATCCCAAACAAACAGTAAAAAGGAGAAGGTCGTCAAATACTCTTCAAGCTTTAGAGAATACAAAGCGGAAAGGGATCCTCTCTACTCGCAAATAAGACAGAAGCTTCATAATGCTGCTTCAGGCTATGAACTTCCTTTAATTATGTATTTGGAGCTTGCCAATTATCCTGCCTTATACAAAAAGTATTTTGAGAAGCTCTACCAATCAAGCGATATCATTATTCATGAAACCCCTTATTTACTGGATTATGACTTGTATTTCAGCAAAGATCAAAAGCCAAGAATTTATAACAGCCATAACCATGATTACTCACTGGCAAAGCAAATTTGGAAGGATGAAAAGGCGCGGGAATACCTTCCCCGGATTTATGAAGCAGAACAGCGATTAACTTCACACGCGGACTTGATTTATGCCACATCCGCAGCCGAGAGGGAGGAATTTATTAAAGATTATAGGCTGGATCCTCAAAAAATTAAGCTTGCCCCAAATGGAATCAATCCAGATGAATGGCTTCCGCGCAGAAAGAAGCCTGCCGGAAGGCCAAAAGCTCTGTTTATTGGAGCAGATTACCAGCCTAACACTCAGGCAGTGAAGTTTATCATTAAGCAACTTGCCGATAAATGTCGGGATATCGACTTTATCATTGCAGGCGAATGCTGCAGACCTTTTCAAGAGCTTAAGAAAAATAACGTAAAATTACTGGGCAGGGTTCAGCACAAAAAAAAATTAAAGCTATTTGCTGAAGCTGATATCTCTATCAATCCGATGTTTAGCGGTGCAGGAGTCAATTTGAAAGCGCTAGAATTTTTATCAGCAGGGATTCCCCTGTTTTCCACTTTATGCGGTGTCCGGGGATTAGAACTCATTGACCGCAAGCACTATATCCATGCTGAGGCAGAGGATTTCGCGGATAAGCTTAACCAGTTCAGCTGCAGACATAAATTTATGGAGGAGATAGCCGCATTCGGGCAAAACCATATTAACAGCCGTTTTTCATGGAAAAGTATAGCTAAAAAGATCCATAATGATATAGAAGAGATTTTTTCTGTTTAAGAAAGAATCTCTTCTATAGCCTTTTTCAATAATATTCCGGCCTTATCCCAGGTAAGATTCAGCATATCCAATCTTCCTTGCTGGCCTTTCTGTTTACACAGATTCGGATTTTCATAGGCCAATCTCATCTGTCTTTTTGTATCCTCCAGATCGGCTTCAGCCCACAGATGGTCCTCATGTTTAAAAAAGTGGGGGTATAGCCTCGATATGGCACTTTTGCTGCCCATGCTGTTTCTTGGATTCTCCAGCTTGTAATCTAGTAAAAAGGAATTTTGTTCATTCAAAAAGTCCATTTGTCCGCCCCAGCCTGTAGCTATGACTGGGATACCGCTTGATAATGCCTCCATATATGGGAGACCTACCCCTTCTCCCCTAGTGGGAAGAATGAATGCATTGCCCAGTGTATATAAACCTTTAAGCTGCTTTTCCGGTATAACGCCCGTTATTACATGCAGAGGGGCAGTTTCATTTGTAAACCCAAGACTTCTTTTATATTGCGAAATAGACTTTAATATTTTTTTACGATTGCTGCCATATGTTTTTATGACCAGCAGCACATTGTCTTTAGAAGTGAACTCGCTCCAATAGGCTTTCAGCAAAGTTTCAGGATTTTTCCTATGCTGAAAATCAAAAATTGAAACAAAAACAAACTTCCCTTTTGCTTCCTTTAATGAAAGCTTTTTGTTTCCAGGGTAAAATGCTTGTGTATCAGCCCCATGAGGAGCCAGAAACACAGGAACATTCACACCGCCTTCAATCATGGCATCTATGTTTTGAGAGCATGGTACGCATACCCCATCACATGCATTAATAACTGGAAGCCATGGACTCGGAATCTTTCCTGTTTCCCAAACAGTATTAAATAGGATCCGATCAAAATTTTTTCTCTCTTTTTTGATATCATCAATATTTCCAGGCGGACAATGATAAATTAATATTTTTTGTTTGTTTTTTTGGAATGGCTTTTCAATTAACTGCAATAATCTCTTTTTCTTGTTTTTATTGCTAAAATCATAGGGGAAATTCCAAGTATACGGCTGAATTATAAGATCAACACCAAGACGGTCTAATGCAAGAGCGTATTCTCTGCTTGCAATTCCATATCCGCTTGCATCAAGAACCGGCCCTCTCCAAACTACTTGATAATATGTCATTTGTACGCCTCCATCTCATCATTATTTAAGATAATGATTAATTCTTTTTCCTCCCAAACCTGATTTTCATAGTTTTCAAACACGTTTTCCATATAGTCTTGACGCATTGTAGAGTAGATGATAGAGACCATCTTTCCCGCTCTTTTATGATATTCTTAACCGTCTCTTCCCAGGAAGCAGTAATACGAATAATATCCTCTTCCTGCAGTTTTTCGCCCCATTGGACTTCTATAATTTCCAGAGGTGTAATGGCCTTTACAGCATGTTTTGCACCGACCGGAATTTGAAGGACATCTCCTGCTTTAATATAGACAAGGCGGCCATCCAAAATAAACTCCCCTTCTCCAGAGATGATTGTCCAAGTCTCCTGTCTGAATTGATGAGTCTGGTAGCTGATATTTCTGCCAGGTAATATTTTAAGCAGCTTGGAAAGGGACTCCATTCCTTCGCTAGTATAAGAAAAATCCAAAACTTTATAGATGCCCCATCTTTTTTCTTCATACATAGGCCGGGTTGTTTCAGCCATATGCTTTATAGCATTGCTCTTCTGCTTATCGGCAACCAGAATCCCGTCCGGGCTGGCAGCTATGATGCTATTAGAGATTGAAATGGCATGAATCGGAATGGACAGTTCATTGACAATCTGTGTATTTTTAGAGTCCTCTGATAGAGAACCTTTGCCGGAAACTGAACTCTCAAGCTGGCCGCTTAATGTCTCCCAGCTTCCGAGGTCCTTCCATAAACCAGAATAGGGAATTACAATCGACCTGCTGTTTTTCTCAGCGATCTCATAATCAAAGCTGATTTCAGGCAGAAGATCATAGTTTTTCAGCAGCTGGTTATAAGAAGTGGAAAGCCCCATTTTATTTAAATACTCAATCATAAAATTCAAAGAAAATCCAAATACACCGCAATTCCAAAAAGCATTCTTTTCTATCAGCAGCCGGGCTGTTTCTGTATCTGGTTTTTCTATGAATTGATCTATTGGAAGGCAGCCTATTTCCTCTTTTTGACCCGGCTTAGGGAGGATATATCCAAACTGGTCTGACGGAAACTGCGGCACAGCACCTAGCAGAGCAAGCTCAGCCTGCGATATATGCAGAATATCCGGAATGCTTTGCAGCAGCTTATAAAACAGGGGTTCCACATAGGAATCCACCGGCACCACACAAATGGTTTCCTCAGGACCGGCATAGTAATTGGAATGAAGGTACGCACAAGCTAAAGCAATAGAAGGAAATGTACCTCTTTGACTCGGTTCGCAGATGACGGGAATCTGAGTGTCTATTTGGTTTTTTATAATCTCCAATTGATTCTCACAGGTAATAATATATGTTGATGATAGAAGCCCAGCATCATCCAGCTGTCCGGAGACCCGCTGAATCATGGATTCAGGCTTCCCATGCTGTGTAGGCAGCAGCTTTAAAAACTGCTTGGCCCTAACTGAATTAGATAAAGGCCAAAGTCTTCGTCCCGAACCTCCAGAAAGCAATAGAATTTTCATATCTCAACCCCATTTTTAAGTAAATATAAAGCTGGTACTAGTATTCTATGGGGCTTATACAATAGTGGTATGGTCATACGAATCAAATTAGCTTACTTTTTAAGGTTCGGCAGAGCCTTCTTATTAAACAATTGGGCGCTATTGTGGATTATCCCCTTAGATTTAAACAACATTATTGTTATATTTTTAAGTGCGAAAAAATTTTGCACATCAAAAATTAAACAACTAATTTTAACCCCGTCTAAAAAAGTAGAATGGGGTTATCATGTTTGAGATTTTAAAGGAGAGTATGAGGGTGAAGATACAAATTGTATTATTTGAAGGATTTGGGGAACTTGTCGCTTTGGCACCTTATGAAGTTTTAAAGCGAGGAATCGAGGCAAGAGCTCTATTCGAGATTGAATTAGTCGCAAGTGGGTCTCAAAAAGAAGTCACCGCATCTTTTGGCGTTCAAGTGACGGTACATGATTTTTTACGTTTAGACAACAGACCAGATTTGTTAATCATCCCTGGCGGTGGCTGGAACCATAAAGCCCAACATGGTGCGAGACAGGAGGCGGAGAAGGGGGAGTTAACGCAGATCATTTCGGCTATGCATGACGAAGGTACGATAGTGTGCGGGGTTTGTACAGGTGGCATGTTGATGGCTGCTTCAGGTATTTTAAAAGACCAGAGAGTTGCTATGCATTATCTGGCGAAAGATGAACTTCCTAGATATGGAGCTGATTACTTAGGATATCGAATTGTTGATGAAGGTAGTGTAATCACATCTAGGGGAGTTACTTCAGGATTTGATCTAGGACTATGGATTATTGAGAGGTTTTCAGGAGCTGAGATAGCAGCTGCAGTTGAACATCGAATGGAATATGAACGAAGAGGTGTCGTTTGGAGAAAACCCGTAAATTAAGTATTTCCGTTTTTGTATGGAATAATGTTTGGGACAGTTAAAGTAACAATCGTGGGAGAGCGCTTGACTGGCAGTCAAGCGGTATACCATTCTAGACATAGTTTTTACCACTGTTCCTCAAATTGGCCAGATTTTTTAGTAACGCTTAGTAAGAGAAATGAAGATTGTGAAGAAATGTACTTAAGCTAAACCAGCTAATAGTTT
>NZ_JBALPC010000172.1:0-202 GCF_036965225.1 Bacillus sp. JJ1474
CTCCTGAATTCTCCACAGTATTTTCCCATTGAAACTAACACCATATACATTGTCTAAAGTATGATCATCCATTGGAATGTTTAGCAGAACGATAACGACATTATTTACAACTTTTATTTCTTGAATACTTTTATCAAATTGTAAATTGTTTTTACCAATGGTTAACTCATTGCCTGCAAAAGTCACTGAATCCACTGAATTT
>NZ_JBALPC010000172.1:229-14012 GCF_036965225.1 Bacillus sp. JJ1474
GGTTTCTAATTTGTAATCCGCTGCCCGAATTGCATGATCGTTAACTAATAAAGAAACCTTGAAAGGCATATAGCCAAACAAGGTTTAGTTACCTTATATTTTAGGAATTTCAACCACAGCGCCTGGAGATTTACTAATAAGTATATCTGGAATGTTCGCGTTATTTTTCCTCAACTTATATATTTGGATTTTGGTTAATTCAGGAGTGAACGAAATATTCTGTGTCTTAAACTCAAAATTTTTAAGTTTATTAAAAAGTTTAAATAATAAATCCTTCCACTCTTCTAATGTAGAACTTAAAACTTCCTCTGGATTTTCTAAAATACGATATCCATCTGCATAATGAAACATTAATAATCCCGTTCCTAAATCACAATTTTCATTTTCAAGGAGGGCCTTTGGTACATCAAAACCGTTGTTCCAATTATAATTTGCAGCAAAATAATGGAGCATTAATGGGTTATCTATACTACTAAGCCTACTGATTACATCATATTTATCTGTATTATAAAGCAACTCTTCAAGAAAACTAATATCTTTCTGATCCACGACAATTTACCTCCCATTAAACTTTCAGAAATTTAATTTTCCAATTATCTTAGGTTTCTTTCCCAAAGTTCTACTGTTGCGCCTTGGCTAGGGTACAGGGGTAAACCTTGTTCCTGTAATTTTCTTAGATCTTGTTGTAAATCGTATACTTGTCTTTGTAAACTTTCAACGCTTTGATTAATATCCATTTTGTTTAATGCTCTTTCAACCACTTCATTATAAACAGAATGATATCCTCTGTGCCTAGACAATGTACTTACATTATTATCGGGTACTCTTAGGAAAATACCATTAGATGCATCGTCAAAGTCCATTCCTATTTTTTGAATAATAGGATTACTCTTCATCTCAGAAGGAATAATATGCTGTGCCTGATAACCGCTCCATTTAGTTGAACGTTTAAGCCCCATCTCTTCTATCATATTTTTCCCTAACTTGGTAGAGTTCCCTCCTGTAACAACACCGAGCTTACCTGGAATAAGTCTATTAGAATTATCTACGACCTTATCCCCGACATTAACCAAAACAGTCTCTATCGGTCTCTCATTTCCGAATTCCCCAATACGCTGTCCCTTTAGGTCAAATTGGGTCCCTCCGCCTTTATGGCCGAATAGAGGATTGACAATTCCGGTTCTTATTACTGTTCCTTCAGCTAAATTAACATCCGCAATGAATTTAGGAGTATATGGCAAGGCGAATTTATCCTGGATCTCCTTTGCTGTTAATCCTTGGATGTCTTCTGCTCTCATCATCCAGCCGCCATACATCGTGGAGTTTTCTCCATCGTAGACTCTTACAAAGGATGTTGATTCGGTTAGCTCAATTTCTTTAACCTTCGTCCCTGGCTTGTAAGGAGGTTGATCGTAACCCATGGAGTCTTTCCACCATGCGTTAACTTCCTCTGCTGATGCTTCCTTTACTGTTTTTGTATTGGCCAGGTCAGGAGTGTCCTGTTTAATAGTTGCTGAACTCTTCCCCTGTTTCGATACGCTTGAAGCAATTTCATCCCCACACGCGCATCCCATTGTAGATAATTTCGGGATGGCAAAGGTGCCTAATCCAATGACAAGGGTTGTGGTAAAGACAATGGCTGCTCGTTTGCCTGTTTGCGACCAGTCTACTTTCCCGTTTTCCTTCCATTGAATAATGGTGTCAAGGACAGCAAAAACCCCTGCTGTTACGGCACTGTAAATCGTTGAACCCTTTACTGCTGCCCAAATGCGGCTTAGAACGTTGGCTACCTGAGATACTGGCCGTTTCACAATTCGGGCAATAACAGTTGCCAGCAAGTTCCCCTGCTTGCTTAAAATTTGTTTTACCCCTAAGCTTCCGAAAATTTTTGCCGCTACCGGCCCCATGACTGCTCCAAGTGTAAAGTTGAAGAACAGGCTTTCGAACGTAAAGGCCTGCTTCCAAAGACTGCTGTCTCCTGTAAAAAGGAAATGCAGGGCGCCATGGAGAATAGTGAAACCTACCGCTCCAGCTCCTCCAAGTCCACCTAATGTTACCCAACGGAGTAATCCGGATGCTGGAATTAGTCTAAATGCTCCTAATAATCGCAGCACCCCTAAACCGCCAAAGAAAGAAATTCCTGAGGCAAGGCCGCCTGCCACCATCCCCCAAAAGCTCCTTTCTCCTGAAGCAAAAGTAAACACCACTCCAGCAATCCCGAAGCCGACAGCGGCTACTATTGTACCTACAGAAAGGGCAATTCCGATGGCGGCTAAAGCCCAAACACCTAGTAAAATTACACCCACCACAACTAAAATAGCTCCGATTACTTTTAAGAGAGTTTGAACCCATTCTTGTGAGAAGAAATCTTTAACTCCCTCCCATACATCCCCGAGCCAATCGGTAAAGCCATCCCACTTAGGACCGAACCAATCTTTAAATTCTTCCCATCCATCCTTAACCCATGCTTTTGCATTTTGGAGCTTATCAATAAACGCATCTTTCATTTTTTTTAAGTTATCAAATAACTTATCAAACCATGAAGCATCACCAGTCATTGGCACGCCGCTTTTAGCATCATGCACTTCTGTCTTCCTGATTCCATTGCTATCTGACTCTACCTCACCGACATTTGCTACTGCTGGGTGAATAAATGAAAAAAGGAGCCCAATTAGGAATATGAGTGTAAGTGCACTTCCTTTTACCTTAAGAAAATTATTCATGCCTTCTCCCCTCACATGTTTTTTTCATGAAAGAGTCCGTCATTTTTGAAAAAACATCATGGTGAAGAAATTGACCTTTGACTATTCATATTAAACTTTAAAACTCTTAGTTAATTTTGGTATTCAATAATCTTCCGCATTCATTAATTTTATAAGGGAAAGTCCACTATAAAAGACATTAAAAAATCGCAATAATAATCCTCCAAACTAAGAAAAATCCAGCAATGGACAACCCGGCGTAAAAAGTAGTTTTCTTAATCTTTCTACCTTTATCTCTTACCCCTGCTCCATCAATAGAAGTTAATAACAATGCAATGAAAAATAAAATACAAAATGTTAGTAAATTATATTTTTGTTCTTGAAAATCGACTGTCCAATTTTCATCAGCAACATTAAATGCATATATCACAAAGGCTATAATGACGGATAATAAATATGTGTAGGTTATAATAGTAAAAGTTTTCTTTTTCAAATAATCACCTCTATTTTTAAAACAGCAAAAATTACTCCACTAACGGAGTTGCAGGTATTCCGGAATTTCCAATGCTTCCAGTTTTCTCTTCCTTGTTATTATTTTGATGATTGACTTCATTATTTTCAATATTACTTTCAGATGAATTTTCTGGTGTGTCCTTAGGATTATTTTCTTGATTACTATCAGGATCATTCTCTTCTTTAATATTAGAGTTACTATCTAGCTCTTTATTAGGTTCGGTGCCATTATTACCTCCAGGATTACTATCCGAATTATCAGGGCTATTGTAATCACCTTTTAAACCGTTCTTTATCAATTCTTCTACTGTTTTACCAACAGTATCTTCTGTAATCGGCCCGCTATTAATTAAATGACTGATAAGAGGAGAAAACACCTTTAAAGAAACAATAGCAACTGCCCCTCCAATAAGGAAATTTTCCCAACTAGACCACTCGCCACCTTTAATTCCGCCAGAAAGCCAATTTTCTAAACCTCCGTAGATTCCAAGGCCTACAACTAATGAGCCTCCTATTGCAAGACCCGGTAATAAGATAGGACCTAACAAACCACCGGTAAATCCGCCAATAATGCCATCTATCAATAAGTCTTTGAATGAAAATTCACTTCCTGTATACCAGGCAGTTAAAACATACGAGGCTATGTTAGAAAAAACACCTGCGGATGCCCCAATACCAGCTCCCCTAAGGATATTCCCCAACACATTCCCTGTAGTATAATAACCCTTTATTTGCCCCCATAACGGAAGTCCTTTAAACCAGCGCCAAGCTGCAACACCTTTCCCTCTAAGCCAAGGCCACGCTACTGTTCTCATCCATGTCCATGCTGCACGGCCCTTCCCCAAAATCCATGGCCATGCTGTATTTCTCATCCAGTTCCAAGTCGCTGGTCCCGCCGTATTTCTAAGCCAGCCAATCGCTGATGCAAAGGCACCAGTAGTTAGTCCTGCGTAACCTAATATTCCGCCAAGACCTGCTGAGCCGAGGGCGCCCCAAAAGCTGTAGCTATCTCCGGCAATCCACTGATAGACAAATGCCCCGATCAAAGCACCAGCAGCAACAACCAGAACTACCCCAATTGTTAAAGCTCCTACTACTCCTAATGCTGCTAATGCAGCAATTCCACCGATAATGACCACGGATGCAATAATACCTGCAATGATGGATTGCGCCCATTTATTATTTGCAAGCCAATCAGCAGCTGCATTCCATGTATCTCCTACCCAATCAGTAAACTTACCCCATTTGTCTCCAGCCCAGTCAGTAAATCCATTCCATTTGTCACTGGCCCAATCAGTAAAATCATTAAATCCATCTACCACCCAGTTCCCGAAATCCTTGAGCCCATCAATCGTACTATCCTTTATTTCACCAATCTTGTTTAATGCCTTTTTCCACCACGGTAGTTCTCCTTCCTCTCCCATGGGATCACCAGATTTTCCATCAGTCACTTCAGTTTTATTTATGGTGATTTGCTCAGTTTCCACTTCAGTCACGTCTGCAATTGCAGTATGCCACTCAGACGATAGCAAAAGGAACAATAAAAGGAGGCTGATGAACCACTTAAATTTTGAATTTGTGAAACTCAAAATATACCGCACCCTTCAAAAAATAGAATCATAAACATCGAATAACATTTCATTAATAAATGTTATGAATAAAGCTCTTTTCGCAAATTTTTTATATAACAAAAATCTTTACGAAAAGAGCTTTATAAAAAAGCTAATCACACTTAATGGTAAAGGTCTTCGGTTCACCAATTTTAACCGATGCCTCAGATGTTATGGCAGAAATACTTTCATCAGATACTGTAGTAAACTTTGCCTTCCGCTCTGTCACCACGTAGACGCGAAAATCCTCGCCGATAAAGTTTAAAGTTTTAACTTTATCATTTTGGTTTTCCTTTGCGAACTTCTCAGCTTCTTTTCTAGCATTATCGAAGTTCTCTCTTACCGCTTCACAGGCTAGATCATTTACACCATCATCCCCGAAGAAAAATCGCATGGCGGGATTCGCTTCAACTTCGACTGACGGACTTCTCAACCAGCTAACTACATCTCCTGGCATTGATCTTCCGCCATGACTTGCTTCTTCCTTACGAATAAAATCAGCTAATATCTGCTCTTCAGATGGCGGTTCCTCATCCTCTTTTACTGCCGCCAAAACAGCTGCAAGAAAAGCTTCCCATCTAGCTCCGAGAGCCTCTAATTCTTTTTGCGTTTCCCTTTGAAGCTCATCCTCCATATACTCCCTAGAGCTCTTCGCTGCTGCCAAAGCTGCTGCATCTGCTCCCGTTTGTGTAACGCGCTTATGAATAAACACATTTGAGAAGTCAAAAAACAGCAAAGCTATAAAAATAGCAGCCATGAGCATGCCAACCATGACGATTAACATCCCGCTGCCACGTTCATTATTAATAAGCTTCTTGACTCTTTTAATCTGTCTCATCAGGATCTTCCTCCATCGGCATAACGGCATCCGCAGTAAATTCGAATTCCATATCAGCTATAAATGGAAGTGCAATCACAGGTGCTTTTATATATACCTCTACCCTTGCTTCTTTCTCACCAGGACCACCATGAACCACTGGATTAAAGCCTGAAGCTGATCTCTCCGCAACCTTTTTCCAATCAGGATCGCGAATAGCAGCTGCCCTGGCCCCGTCCCGAGCAGCTGACTCTGCAACAACAAGTGAAAAAGCGATTAAAGCAACTTGCCAAATAATCAGGAATGCTAAAATAACAAGAGGAAACATCGCAACAAACTCAATGGCCTGTGAGCCTTTTTCATTTTTTACATACCGTTTAAAAAAATTTCTCAATTTACTCACTCCGGCTACTTATTATTAGCTGCCACCACCACCGCCAGTACCGATATTACCGATCAATTCCTCCAACTTGGATATAATTGTCTTTCCTATACTTGTGTTATCACCAATACCTGCAGCAATAGCACCCATAACAGCCAATACAACAAGACCTAGAGCAACCCATTCTAGCGCCTGAGCTCCTCTTTCATTTTTCACATAACGAGAATAAATCCCATTCACCTTAGTCCAAGTTTTTAATAGCATACTTATTCCTCCTCAGATTCTCTTATATTTAATCCTCCTATTTAAAGAAGGAGTCCAACCCAAATGCAGCCGGATTGTACATAATGTTTAATACAAGCAGGCCTATAATGAGACCAAATACTGCTGGTGCCACAAAAAATGTGGTGACTAATGTAATTTGTGGGCTTGCTTTTGCAGCCTTCTCCTTAGCTACAAAACCCCTTGTTGCTCTGAGGTCATCGGCTTGTAGTTTAAAGGTTCTCGACACAGGCACTCCTAGAGTGGATCCTTGAATTAAACCATTTACAAGTGAGTGCAGCTCTTTCGATGAATTTCGATCCATTAAGCTTTGATAAGCAGTAATTCTTGGAACACCTAAATCTATTTCTCTATTAAACCTGTCAATTTCTTCACTCAATGGTCCTTCAAACTGCTGGGTCACTTGCTGTAAAGCATTATCTAGGCTTACTCCTGCCTGAAGAGTGACACTGACTGTATCTAAGAAGTCAGGCATCATGATGGTAATGAGCTCCTGCCTATTTTTAGCTTTAAAGTATAACCACGCACTAGGTCCCAAAAAACCTCCTAGAATCGAAATTAACAAGATCTGTAATCCCCAAGGCATGCCTAGGAAACTATATAAACTGCCAAATCCTAACCCTATTAAACCCAAAACAAAACGAAAGCCATAAAAATCCTGTAAATGAAACCCAAGTGGATTTCCTGCTTCCTTCAGCATTCTTTCGTGCTTTGTTTTATCAGCAAAGAATGGATATTTGATTCCTACTGGACCAGCTTTTTTCCCCCAGCGAACCAATGGCTGCATAATTCTTTCCCTTAACGATTTTTTCTTTTTATCTTTTCGATATTGATAACCCTGGTTTTTTAATAGTTTTTCTTTCTTTGCAATATATAAATAGAAATAAACAAAGCCAATAAATAGCAGAATTAATATCACTACAAACATGACGAGTGAAAAAAAGCCTAATAGTTTCATTTTGACTACACCCTTATATCCGAAAGTCTTTTTATGATGAAGAATGCAAAGAAAACAATCATAGAAAAACCAGCAAAAATTAATAATCCAAATGGCGTAAACAGGACATTTAGAAACCCTTTAATAAATAAATTCATCATTAAAACCATTAAAAAGGGCATGGCAACCAAAATATAAGCTATAGATCGGCTTTCTGCTGTTACAGTTTGAATTTCTTTGTGAACTCGGCTTCTTTCCTCTAGCGTTTCTGCCATCGAAGACAGGACCTCCGCTAAATTCCCCCCCACCTTTTGCTGGATGAGAATAGTACTGACAAAAATATTGATATCATTGCTTGAGACTCTTTCCCTGAACTGGTTCAAAACCATCTCTAAACTATCGCCTAATTTGAATTGATAGTTCATTTTTCTAAACTCTGATTGGCTTGGATCTTTCATATCTCTTCCTACCATTTCAATGGCTTGTGGAATAGTTTGCCCCGCTTTGATTCCGTTTGACATCATTCTGCATATTTCCGGAAGCTGTTTATTAAAGCTTTCTGTCCGTTTATTTCTCCTAGAATTCAAATAAAATCTTGATCCGATGGATACTATTAAATAGCTTACGAGTACAGACATTAATAGAAACAAACCGAACAGAAAATGATTCATAAAGGTAAATAAGGCTAATAGCAAAATATAGATTCCCATATACTCAGAAGGCTTTAGCGTAATATTTCCTTGAATAAGCTTTTTTTTCAGCTCTGATGCAAGTTCTGATGAATCATATTTATCTCCAATCAGCAGAACAAAGCTTTTGCGCTCAAATTCTTTTTCCCTATCAAACCAGTTATCCATCCGCTTATACGAGTTCCGCGTTTTCCGGCTTGATAGGATGAAAAATACTCCTGCCAAAAAACTAAATATGCTTCCAGTTAAAAGTCCCCACGCCAAGCTCATTTGAGGGCACCAGCTTCTAAGATATGTTTCGAAAATTCAATCCCATATGAGATAAAACGCTGATATATATTTGGGACATAACCTGTGCCTTCAAATTCTCCAAGGATTGTTCCGTCCGGAAGTGTTGCCTTTCTATTAAATCTGAATATATCTTTTGCGAATATTACTCCATTTTCTTCTACAAGCTCTGCAATATTGACAATTCTTCTTCTTCCATCAGAAAAACGGGACGTTTGAACAATCAGATCTAATGCTCCGACAAAATACCCCCTAATAACCTCAACGGTTAATGGCAGGCCAGACATAATCACCATGGATTCAAGCCTTCCTAAAGCATCCTTTGGACTGTTTGCGTGAATCGTTGTTAATGAACCTTCGTGACCAGTATTCATTGCCTGCAGCATATCGATTGCCTCCGAGCCGCGGACCTCCCCGACTATAATACGATCCGGACGCATCCTGAGAGCGTTTTTAACGAGATGCCTAATTGTTACTTCACCTTTTCCCTCCATATTTGAAGGGCGCCCTTCAAGCCGGACAAGGTTATCGTATGTTAATCTCAGCTCAGCCATATCCTCAATGGTAACGATTCTTTCTCCCTTTGGAATGGAATCTGAGAGGACATTTAGCAAAGTAGTTTTTCCGCTTCCAGTACCACCAGAAACTAAAATATTTGCTTTTGCCTTAACTGCAGCCTTTAGAAATTCAGCCATATCCTCTGAAAAGCTTCCAAATTTCATCAGGTCCTCTAAAGAATAAGGGTCCTTTTTAAACTTCCTTATCGAAATAGAGGGCCCATCTACGCTGATAGGCGGAATAACAGCATTCACACGGCTTCCATCCATTAAACGGGCATCTACCATTGGAGAGCTTTCATCAATTCTTCTCCCAAGAGGGGCGATGATACGATCAATAATATGCCGGACATGTTCATTATCTTTGAAGCGTACATTGCTTTTCTCTAACTTCCCTTGACGCTCAATGAAAACTTCGTATGCACCATTAACCATGATTTCCGTTATGGATTCATCCCTCAGCAAGCTTTCAAGCGGCCCATAGCCCACTGATTCATTAATGATTTGTTGAATGATTTGTTCCATTTGATCAGATGTGATGATCACTTTTTCTTCATCAATCATTTGTTTTACTAAGCGTTCAATCGTTCGTTTTCGATCGATTGGAGTTAATGTCGTAATGTTTTCCAGATTCGCTTCCTTTATTAAACGGGACTTATAATGCTTTACTAACTGATCAACTTGTGTTTCTGAAATATTCCAGTCATGCTGCAGTGCTGATTGCTTCGATCCTAGTACAGAAGCCTTTTCAACCCAGGACATTTTTTCACTCCTTTACTTAACGCTTTAGTAATTCCTCCACATATTTCTTCATATCTCTTGTTACTTTACTTGCTCCTTTATCCTTCTTTTTCTTAAAGAAGCTTTCTCCCATATTGAGATATGGCTGAATAGCAAAATAATCTGCACTAATGGTTCCTTGTATTTCTTTTCCGATAATCTTTACGATGTCCTTGACTGTTAATTCAGACTTAGAATGATTACGGTTGACAATCAATGAAAAATGTTCCCCTCTTCCGATTTGAAAACGTTCAAAAAGATCCTCCGCATACTTATAAGCCCGCATCCCTAAACTATCAGGAGTCATTATGTAATGAATATGCTGAGCAAGGCTAAGGCCAGTAAAGGTTAGGTTATCGATATTCGTTGGCAAATCTAGAATAATATAATCATAATGATTGCTTGCCACTCTTATTATTCTGTTCATGAGTTCATCTGGAATAGTCTGCGCAACTGCTGGATTTGCTGGGCCATTTAAAATGCTCACCCTCGTTTCCTCATGAACATTGGACACATTCTGAATATGTCTAATATCCAATTCTTCCAAAACTGGAATTAAGTCATAATAGGACCTGATTGGCTGTATGCCAAATAGGGAATCGGCTGTTCCAAACTGTGCATTCATATCAATTAATAAAACTTTTAGATTGTGATGAATGCTGAGAGACTGAGCTGCTAATACCGACAAAAGCGTTTTACCGCTGCCGCCCTTTGCGCTATAAAAAGCATGGACTTGCCCTGTACCATATCCTGCGTTTGTTTCCTTTTGCAGCCGGAACTGATCCCTTGTATATCGAACTAATTCAATTAATCGTTCCTTTTCATCCGGGAAAACAATAACATCCTTAGCCCCAGAAACTAGCCACATCCTTGCAAGGAGGAAGTCATGGCTCCTTGTAAGGGCAACTAGGCTGCTTTTAGAGTTGTTTTTTAGCTGCTCAGGATTTTCAATTGAGTCAATATCAGCAAAAATATAATGATAGCTATGCTGTTCCTGAAAAGTTCGTTTCCATTCAGGCATAACCGTAATATCTATATTTTCATTTTCGATTAGCTGTTGGATGAGTTCGCTCCATCTTAAATCTTTCGTGATCAGCATCCCTTTATATGCACTCATTTATTGCACCCTTCCAAAACTTCATTTTCGTATTTTACTTTTTATTGTCTGAATTCGGTTCAATTAGAAGATTGCTGTTATTGATTTTGTTCCACTGGTTTTTCTTTTTCTTCTGCAACGTCTCTTACCTGTTCTTCAGATTTAGCATCGTTATTTGCGTCCACTTTCTGATCTTCAGTCGTTTCTGCAGCAGGCGGCTTGTCGCTTGCCTTTTCTTGTTCTTTTTGCGGAGCTTTCTGTTCAACTGCATCCGGCTCATTTTTTTCACCTGAAGAAGCTTGATTCACTAGTAGAACCCGTATTTGGACAGCAGAATTTTGGTAGTGAATAATTCTTTCCGCATTTTCAACGCTCAAAGAAATTTTTATCTTTGAAGGACCTTCATTTTGCTTTTCCACTTGAACAACACTTACATTTTGGAATTGCCTTTTCGTTTGCAGACTGCCATTCACTTCTTCCGAAACGATAATATCAACAAGATCTCCTTCAGCAACATCTTGATCAATTAAGACAATTTTTGTTGCATTTAGCCATACGACACGATCATTGATAGGAATATCTAATTTCTTACGGACAAGTGCTTTAGTCAGCAGCTCCCCCTCTTTAACTTCCGCTACTGAAATAGCATCCTTAAACTCGTTTTCACTTCTAATTAAGGAAGAATAAGCACTAGATTGCGGCATCTGTATCCACTCTATATCTGACTCTTTAATTTCGTGATAGGATTTAATATCTTTTGCTGCTGTAGCTACTGCAACGGTTTTCCCTAATTTTTGCTGAGCCTGATTGATCTGAACAAGAATTACACCGGCTGCAACGATTGCCAGCAAAAAAGAAATCGTTAAAAATATAATGGCTTTCCTTTTAGCATCGATCATCCATTGTCACTCCAATATTTTCTTTATCTATCTGTCTCTTAAGCAATGAAAATATCAATATTGTCAAAACTAAGAGGTAAACTATTTTCTTCAAGCTGAAAAAATGATACAGATGCTAAATCAATGTCAAGATTCTCTCTTGAAGCAATAAAAATCGATTTTGTTTGACTCATTTCTTGAACCTTCCTGAGTAATTCTTCTTTTGGACCTGTTAAGAGTAATTCTTTAGAAAAGCTGTCCATTAGATAATATTTATTATTCTTCTTTCGTTTCTTTCTTTTTAACTTCAAATAGTTGGGAGCTGTGTGAAATTTCGAATGATTTGTAATGGTAAATCTTTGTAGAGGAATAAAGGAAGGGAGTATATTCTCCACTTCTTTTTCTTGTATTCTCTGAAGTATATAAATAGCAGCCGATTTATTGATTGCACCATCCAACGTAATTAGTTTATGACTGGGAAAATACCAGTTTTTTAGTCTATTAATGCTCTCTTTGTTAGTGATGAAAGAATCATATACATAGAGAACTTCCTTGTATTCCTTTAACCATTTGTCTACATCCTCTAATTCGTCTTGGAGTCCCCTATTGATTAATGGCAGTTTTTGACTAAAAGTTTTTTTACTGCCATTTAAATAATCCTTTAAAGGAAAGTCCTTTTTCAATTTGGGGCTTCGAATAAAGGCAAATTCTGTTACACTCTCGGGCAATCCTAAAGATTCATCTATAATGATATGCACTTTGAATCCTCTCTTCCCTCTTCAACGTTAACTATTCTATAAACATCAATTACAAAATTAACTTCCATTAATAATGCTGAATAATTCTTCTCTTTTGTTATTAATCTTCTCCATCCCTTGATCAACAAGGTTTTTCGCATAGACGTCTAGTACATCATACCGGGCCTTTAGCTTATCTTGAATTTCGCCAACATCAGTGCTTTCAATTTTCCCCTCTGCTTCAAGCTTTGAGAGAGCTTCCCTAATAACCTCATTTTCTAGATTGACTACCTTCATAAATGATGATTCGATTCCACGTAATTGTTCCCTTAAATCCGCTGTTCGGAAATTGACATTGATTCCATTTACGGCTTTCTGATTGTTTTTGGCAATGGTGTTAACGGCTTCTTCCATTAGCTTCTTAAACGTATTCTCTAGTTCCACCTTTGAATTCACTGTGTAATATTCTCCATTGCTTGCAGCTGCCGTGTCCTTAAGCTGCTTTTGACCGGCATCATCTACATTGAAGCCAATGATATAAACCTTTACTTTCAGGTCTGACTCTGCTAGTTTCTTAGCTTCCTCGATGGGGTTGCCATCGCATGTTTCAATTCCGTCACTGACAATAAATAAGATGTTTTCAGTATCTTCTCCCGCTTTTACCTTTAAATCTTCATAGCTAGCCTTGATCGATGAAGCCAAAGGTGTCCAGCCGCTTGGCTTAAATTTGTTTAGTGCTTCATTGAATTCAGTTTCATTAAAAGTATTTGCTTCGTACATTACTTCTGTACTTGAGCAGGACATTTTCTTATCCTCGTTTTTCCCGGTTCCTTTATGTCCATAGGCACGCAGAGAAATTATTGAATCCGAAGGCAGGCTTGAAGCAAATCTATTTATTACTCCTTTTGCCAATGCCATTTTTTCCCCGCCAGGAACCGCTGCAGCCATGCTTCCGCTTGAGTCAATATGTACAGCAATGTTTTTGATTTTTTTCTTTTCCTTTGTTATGTCTAGTTCTCCAAAATCCGGCTCATACTTTGCTAGAGCATCATTTACTTCTGTATAGTCCAAACCAAACCAATGCACTAAGCCATTATAGATTTCTTCATTCCCAAGTTCTTCTACCCCAAATTCGGACATTAGATTATCTATATCCACGTCTTCCTTATTCGGTCTATCGTCTGAATACATACCTTCCAGCTTCACGCCAATCGGCTGGTGGACAATTTCCACAGCTTCCGTTGCAGCCGCTGGGTATTCAATCTTTACAGCCTGTTTTTCTTCTTCCTTTTGTTTTTCGTCTGCAGATGGTTTCGGATCTTTTTCTTTATCATTTGTCTCGACACTAGAACAGCCAGCTACAACAAAGAAAAGACTTAGAAAAATCAGTGCTATATATTTCAACTTCAATTTTCCTCCCCCTGTTAAATACAAATGTCAGGTCATAATATTTACCTGACGTTCAAATCTTGTTGAGTATTTATGAAATACCATTTTATTCAAATTAATATTACC
>NZ_JBALPC010000173.1:0-8536 GCF_036965225.1 Bacillus sp. JJ1474
CTTCTACTCGACTAGTTTAGTAAATATTTAAGTGATTTGTTATAATTGGAACACCAGTAAAAAAATGGAGGCGCATTTATGGCAACAATTGAGGACTTTTTGAAATTGGATATCCGTGTTGGTACTGTTATTAAAGCAGACCTTTTCCCGGAAGCACGAAAACCTGCAATAAAATTAGAAATTGATTTTGGGGAAATTGGCATTAAACATTCCTCGGCTCAAATTACACGAAGATATAAACCCGAACAACTTATTGGTAGTCAAGTGGTTGCAGTAGTAAACTTTCCTCCAAGACGTATTGCAGGTTTTAACTCTGAGGTATTGGTAATTGGAGGTGTCCCAGAAGAAGGTGATGTGGTACTTTTAAAGCCAGATGAACCTGTAAAAAATGGAACACCTATAACGTAGAAATTCGAAAACAACCGAAATTTTATGAGTAGTTCTTGTTGGACTAACGGGTGCAAGAGTTAAAGATCCAGCTGCCATTAACTGAGCAGCTTTTTCTTGTTGAGCGAACGAAGCAATTAGTTGTAGAGCGAAAAATACCATGATGCTAGGTACACTATTCAAAAAGGGATTAATGATGGATGAAAGCTCAAGGTGTTTTAAGAATATCGATGTATAATATTAAATTTGTCGTTGCAATGGAAAATAACTGTATAATATATTAGTGAATAATTTAGTTCCTTTTTTAGGTTCTAACGAAAGGAGATCACCATTGAGTGCTATAACCAATACTAAGGATGTTTTGGAGCGAGTATCCGATGCATTTTATTCGTTAAATAATGAATTTAAATTTGAATATATAAATAATGTTACAGAAAAACTTTTACAAATTAAACGAGAAAATGCGATTGGGCAATATATTTATGATGTATTACTACACAGTGACTTGCATAAATTTGTAATACGATATAAAAGGGCATTGTCGGAACAAGTACCTGTAGAATTTGAAGAGTTTTTTAATAATAGATGGTATGAAATAAGGGCATTTCCTTCTAAGGAAGGCTTGTCTGTACTTTTTAGAGATATTACAGAAAAAAAGAAAGAGTTTCAAAACATTAATTTCCTAGCTAATTACGATGTTATAACAGAAAAACCGAACCGTTTTTACTTTAATAAATACTTAAAACGCAAGTTACAATCACAATCTATTGGTGGTTCATTTGCTGTTTTATTTATAGATATTAATAATTTTAAAAATGTAAATGATACATATGGTCATGGAGTAGGTGATTTGGTATTAAAACAAATCTCAAGACAAATTGAGAAAAAAATAAATCAATTTGGTTTCATAGCTCGATACTCTGGAGATGAATTTCTTCTAACGTTGGAAAACCTTGATGATAATGAAATTTCATCTGTGATTGAACGAATAATTGAATCATTTTCAAGTCCATTTTGTATAAATGGGTTTGACATAAGAATTTCAATCTGTGTTGGGGTTAGCCAGTTTCCTAAGGATGGACAAAGTGAAGAATTATTAATAAAACATTCGGAAAATTCAATGTATCAGGCAAAAAAAGAGGGTAGAAATAAATATAAGTTCTACGCCTTTGTTGAGAATGAAGGAAGAGTAGACGCTTTAAAATTAGAGTTAGAGCTCCACAAGGCGATAGAAAATAATCAGTTATTACTTCACTATCAACCTAAAATCAATTTAAATACGGGGAAAATTGTGGGTGTTGAGGCATTACTTCGTTGGGACCATCCAGAATGGGGAATGGTGTCGCCAGAAACATTTATACCTATTGCTGAAGAGACAGGATTAATTTTACCTATTGGAGAATGGGTTTTGAATGCTGCCTGTAAACAAAATAAAACTTGGCAGCAACAAGGTTTTTCAACTGTTGTTTCCGTCAATTTATCAGCTATTCAACTTAATCAGACTAATATTATTGATACCATTGAATCCATTCTTCAAAAAACAGGATTAGAACCACACTTTTTAGAAATTGAGATTACTGAAAGTATGACAGTTGATATTGACCGCACAATTTTAATGTTACAACAGCTTAAAAAGATTGGAGTCCATGTTAGTATCGATGATTTTGGTACAGGTTTCAGTTCATTAAGTTACTTAAAAAATTTTCCTGTTGATACCTTAAAAATCGACCAGTCTTTCGTTAAAGAACTTCGAAACAACCCAAATGATGAAACCATAGTTAAAACCATTATCTCAATGGCTCATAATTTGAATTTGATTGTAGTGGCAGAAGGAATAGAAACAAAAGAACAACTAGTTTTTCTACAACAACATTTATGTGATGAAGGACAAGGATATTTTTTAAGTAAGCCCTTAACAGCACCCCAAGTACAAGAAAAACGGTTTGAAATCGAAAAAATAGTTGAAGAACATGGAATCCCTAAAGATATAAGCCAACAATTGTTATTGAAAGAATTATTGGAATCTGCCCAAAGAGAGTTACACGATACGATTCGTTTGCAGCAAGGGATGATATTTAAGTATAAGAAAATTAATGAACGATTTATTCATACACAATGTGACGGGGAATTATTATACCGTCTTGGAATGATTCCTTCTCAAGTGATAGGAAAAGAATTAGATGATTTTCTTCCTTATAGAACTGCCCTTGATAAAACTGCCTACTATAAGATGGCATGGCAAGGAGAGGAATTTGTTACTTATGAGGAAGAGCTAAATGGAATTAATTATCTTGCAACTTTACGTCCTATTAAAAAAGCGGGAGAAGTAGTACAAGTCATAGGTTCATGTATAGATATAACGAAACGCAAAAAAGCGGAAAAAGCTTTACAAGAAAGCGAAGCTAAATATCGGCTGATTTCTGAAAACATGACGGACATAATAATGTTATTGGATATAAATGGAACGATACAGTATGCATCACCTTCCCTTGGAAAAGTAATGGGTAACCCATTAAAATCATATATAGGTAAAAGATCGTTTGATTTAATACATCCTGATGACAAGCAAAGCGTAATGATGGGATTTGAAAAAGTACTAAATACTATGAATCCATTAAGGATGGAAGCTCGTTTTGTGAACGTTGATGGGAAATCGTTATTATTTGAAGGACTAGGTACCCCAGTCCTTGGAGAAAATGGCGATCCAGGACATTTTATAGTAGTGGGGAGAGACATTACTGAAAAAAGGGAAATGGAAGAACAGCTCTCAAAATCAGAGAAATTATCAGTTGTGGGTCAACTTGCTGCAGGTGTTGCACATGAAATTAGAAACCCTATAACTTCAATAAAGGGATTCATTCAACTTTTAGAGGAAGGAATCATGAAGAAAGAATTTTTCGAAGTAATTTCCAAAGAGTTTAAACAAGTTGAGGAAATTCTCGAAGAATTTATTAATCTTGCCAAACCAAAAGAAATTCAATTAGAAAAGGTTAATATTAAAACTATACTTAAAGAAGTTGAGACATTATTAAAACCAGAAGCAAATTTGAAAAACGCAGAAATTTTCCAAGAGTATAAACAAAACCTTCCTCAGATTATGTGTGATACAAACCAAATAAAACAAGTTTTCATTAATATAATTAAAAATAGCATTGAAGCAATTCCTAAAAATGGGTTTGTAGAAATCCAAGGCAGTATAGAAGGAAAAAATGTCCTAATAAAAATAATCGATAATGGAATTGGGGTAAGTGAGGAGCGAGTTCAGAAATTAGGTGAGCCGTTTTATAGTAATAAAGAAAAAGGTACTGGTTTAGGTTTAATGATATGTTTTAGAATTGTTCGGGAACATAATGGGTCAATAAAAGTAAAAAGTAAAGAAAATGAAGGTACTACGGTTGAAGTTAGGTTACCAATAAAAACTTGTCAATAGGAAGAAACCTAATGAATTAAACCATATATAGCAGTTAGGAAAAGAATATGCACTAAGGTAATACAACGCCATTAAAAGCAAACGAAAAAACCTCCAATGGCTTATTCATTTGTTATGAAATTAATTAGATTGTGAAGGATTGTACTTAAACTAACGGGTGCTAGAGTTCAATAAGTGCGAGCCATCTTCAGCAGCCACTGATCTTCAACAATCGGGCGCATTTCTAGAATAAGAAATGCGCTTTTTCTTAAAGCTTAGCGTACGATAAAAATACCGAATTGTGGATAAATAACGTGGAGATGTCCTGTCTTGACTCTCGGAGTCAACCCCCTCGAGTCACTTCAGACTTGAAGATAAAAGAAAAAATAGCCTTTATTTCAAGCACTCTAACGCTTGTCGGGGCTATGCATGCGCCCTGCGATTTTTTTCGTATCTTATATATTCTGACTGAGGGCGGAAAATTGAATTATCTTGCAGTTGTTCTATTGCATGTGCAGTCCAACCAATAATTCTTGCCACACTGAATGTCGGTGTGAAAAGTTCTGGTGGCATTTCTATAGAACGCATAATGGCAGCTGCATAATACTCGACGTTTGTATAAAGTTTACGGTCAGGCTTATGCTGTGCGAGTAAATCAATTATTTCCTTTTCAGCTACACTTGCTAAGTCTAACCATTCATCTTTTCCGTACATACTGGTACATTTATCTCTCAAAAGAATGGATCGTGGATCCTCTGTCCTATAGATTCTGTGACCGAATCCCATTATTTTTTCCCCATTTTGAAGTTTTTCTTCTATAACTGTTATGATGTTTTCCTGTTTTTCTATTTCCTCAAGTAACTCAATAACTCCTGAAGGTGCTCCTCCATGCAAAGGACCTTTCATTGTACCAATTGCAGATGTGATTGCTGCGGTTAAATCTGATTCTGTCGAAATTGTTACACGCGCAGCGAACGTAGCTGCATTTAACCCATGCTCCATTGTTAATTTCAAATATGTTTCAAGTGCCTCAACTTGTAGGTGGTTTGGAAGCTTCCCATTTAGCATCCATAAGTAATTAGCTATGTGTGACAAATTAGGATTAGGGTTGATGGAAGGTAAACCTTGTTGTTTTCGATAATGTATGGCTACGATTACTGGAATTGCGGAAGTAAGAATAATTGCTTGCTCTTTGATAGGTTCATTTGTAAAACCAGCATGTGCAAATGCGGAAATAGCTGTACGGACTGCATCCATCAATGGTATTTCTGCTGGTAAAGCGTCGAGGATTTCTAGAACATGGGGAGGTAACTCTCTCCCATTCATTAATTTAATTTTCAAAAGCCTTAGCTCACTTTCGTCTGGTAACACTCCTTGCCAAATAAGATATGCTACTTCTTCAAACGAATGAGAGGGAATAAGTTCGTCTATTAAAACATCTCTGTAGCGTAATTCCCCTATATCTCCTTTGACAGAAGCTATGTTTGTTTGAACAGCCACGACATCTTTTAATCCCTTTTTGAACATTCTGATTCCTCCTTCTTTTCTTTAGTATAGCGGTGTTATATGATTATAGAAATTGAATGTTTTATATTGAAATGATTAATTTTTTTAATTATACAAGGAGGAGTTTTGTGGAACTTCAGTGGTTGAAAACCTTTATTGTAGCGGCTGAAACGACTAATTTTCGTCAAGCATCGGAAAAACTAATCATTTCTCAACCAAGTGTGACCGTTCATATCCGGTTATTAGAGGAATACCTTGGGGCAAAGCTTTTTGATCGAATGAACAACCGCGTCACATTGACCGATGTCGGAAAGCTTTTTTATAAAGAGGCAAAGAAACTAGTCGAACAGATGGAACTGAGCGTAAATCGGATTCATACATATGCACAAGGATTTCGTAAAAACTGGGCTATTGCTATTTCCCCACTTATGGCCGAAACGATATTGCCATATATTTTACGAACGTTTATGGAGAGTCATCCAGACGTTGAAATCAGTATCCGTGTTGAAGAATCAGCTAATATTGAACAACTCGTCGATAACGGGGACGTGCATTTGGGCATTTCAGCACTAGACACTAAATTAAAGAATATAGAGTCGATACCAATTTACGATGACCCAATCCTGTTCGTCATTTCACCTGATTCATATGATGAAGAAAGTGGACCTCCAATTGACGCATTGGAAGTTTTACAGAAAGATTATGTATTCACTCACCATCATCCAGTATATTGGGATAGCTTGCTTAATAAGCTGAACAAACATGTAAAGCGTATCCGAACGATGAAAGTTACACAAGCACACATTGTAAATCGGTTTATTCAGGAGGGCCTCGGCATATCTTTTTTACCGCACTCAATTATAAGGCGTGAGTTAATAGAAGGAAAACTAATGCAACCACATTTCGACCTTTTCACACTACCTACTGTTTCAACTTTTATTATTGTGAAAAGAAAAGGGGATCTTGAGAAAGAGTTCATTAATTTGATTTCCAAATATTATTTTGGATAATAAAGGACTTACATTTGGTTGTCAAAAAAGAAGAAATTATCAAGCATCATTAACCCTATTTCAATTCAGCCATGAACTTCCTAAAAGCTTTTTCTTTTGCTAATGGATTCCATTCAGTCACAGCTTTCACCTTTCAGTTATGATCTATTTATAAGTATGCAACGAATATTATTATTCTTCTACAGGATTATTAGGTCCGTTAAGTTCTAATTGATAAAAGGCTAAATCAAGCCATCTATTGAATTTAAAAGCTACTTTTTTTATTGTGCCTGAATGAACAAAGCCAAAGTTTTTATGCATGGCAATGCTTTTTTCATTTGCTACATCAATTCCAGCAATTAAGGTCATATACTCTCTTTCCTTGGCAATAGCAATTAATTCTTTCATTAAAGAAGTCGCAATTCCTTTTTTTCTGTATTCCTTATCCACATAAACAGAATGTTCAATTGAATATTTATATGCCGGCCAGGTTCTAAAAGGACCGAATGTCGCGAATCCAACTACTTTATTATCTTGTTCGCACACTAATATTGGATAACCTTCACTCATCTTTTGTTCATACCAAACTTGTCTGCTTTCAAGCGTTTGGGGTTTATAGGCGTATACAGCAGTAGTATTGAGAATGGCATCATTATAGATATCTAAAATGTCCAATAAATCTTTTTCGGTTGCTTCTCTTATCATATTTGTCTTCCTTCCACAATAAGTTTTTTAATCTCTAATTTATTTTAGAACGCACTAAACAAAACGTAAAATTGAACTTTTTAATCTTTTGCCATAGGATAAAGTTATGGCAAAGCAATTAGCGAATTAATTAAGAGGACGGTGCGGACATGACACTCCAACAATTTCGTTATTTAGTGGAGATTGCCAAGCATAATTCTATCAGTAATGCCGCCTCCGCACTTTACGTGACACAGCCCAGTATCAGCAAAGCAGTACGTGATCTGGAAGCTGAGTTAGGAATTACGATTTTAGATAGAACGAATAAAGGCGTTGTCTTCACCAAAGATGGTACAGAGTTATTATTTTATGCTAAAACCCTTTTGGAACAAATGGAGTCTGTCGTCTATCATTTCAATAAGGAGAAGGCAGCGGACATAACAAAGTTTTCTATTTTCTCTCAACATTATGGATTTGCGATAGAGGCTGTTGCAAATATGATGGATTATTTAAACGAGCAAAAATATGAGTTTACGATTCGGGAAGGAATGTCAACCGAGGTAATTGATGACGTGTATGCAAGCAGAAGTATCCTCGGAATTTTAACTCTGACTGATTTAAACAAGAATTTTTTTGAGCGTTATTTTACCTCAAAATCAATACTATTTACTCCACTTGCTTCAATAAAGCAACATGTCTTTCTCCGTAAAGAGCATCCTCTAGCTCATCTCAAATGTATTACCTTGGAGCAGTTAAGGCACTATCCCTTTTTGACCTATCAGCAGGACGATGTACTGCTTCACTTTGCGGAAGTATCCAATAGTGTAGACGATATTGGGAAGGTGGTCTATTTAAAGGATAGAGGCGCCACGAATAATCTCCTGTCCAATACAGATGCCTACAACATTGGAACAGGCTGTATCGTAAATAATTACATGAACCCCAATATTATCTCTATTCCAATAGAAAGAAGCAATCTAATTCAAGTGGGATTGGTGAAACGAAACGATGTGTTTTTGCCGGAAGAGGTTCTAGTATATATTGATTTTTTAGAATTAGCTTTGGAAAAATCTATGCCTATTGATATTAGAAAGTAAGTGTACAGTTCTAGTGCATCTAAAAGTATAAACCAAATTATTGAAGGTATTGTTTGGAGGTATTACTGATTACGAATTAAAAGATGATCAACTTATTGTGAAAGTAAGTGGTCAAATTTCTCAAAGCAAGTTATATTGGTAAAATTGAATAGTTTATTATATTGATAAATTGTTTCAAGCAAAATCAATTGAATTAATAACGGGTTACTTACTTTAAAAACGAATTTCAACAATCGGGCGTGTTTATTTGGGAACGCGCCTTTTTTTATGGAAAGGCCATATTGCTCAGGGGTTAATTAGATATGAAGGTAAACAAAGAAGAAATGTATTTAAAGTAAGGGCAAATTGGTTGAAGAAGTAGTGTTGAAATTATTAAATTTTAACTAACTGATAGTTGGCTAATGAGAGGAATGGACTAAATGAATAAAGAAATGTATGTGAAAATAAGTGATTGTAAACTATAT
>NZ_JBALPC010000174.1:0-3285 GCF_036965225.1 Bacillus sp. JJ1474
AACGAAAATGTAAGAAATAATGACTTATTGTCACATCATTTATATAATATGCAATTAATGTGTAAGTCTTTATGTATAACTAACGGGTAGCGATAGCTTAACAAAGCTGTCGCTTCTTCTACTATTGAAGCAGTTTACTTGAACAAGGCTATACAAAAAATTCTTACTTTTACGCTCAGTTATTAACATAATGAGCTATCATTAAGAGAAAAAAGGAGAGGAAAAATGGAGAATATAAATCAATTAAAACAAGCTATTTCAAAACTTGATGAACGTGAGGCAAAGGCTCTTCTAAATTTAATATTTAAACGTGCTGAACAATATGAAGAAGATGGAATGATTAGAATTCTACAATCAATGAAGAAATCATTGATTAAAGTTTCGAGTAATGAAGAAAAAATAGAACATCGACAAACGGTACATATTGTATTTGGAGATTCGCCCGCAGGTAGCTTAAAATTTGCATTTCGCAATACTCCATACGCAAAAACAGAAGAAATCATTGTATTGCCTCATATTTTATCAGTTGGTCCAATAGAATCACTACATACAAAAAAGGGGATAGAAAATCGTTTTCAATGGTTTAAGGAACACTATCGCGATGACTTCAATGATCTTGAAGAATATAAACAGGGTTTGTTAAAGGGAATAGAGAAAATAAATGGAATAGCACCTTATCAACAGATAATTATTTGGACATGTGAGAACGCCGCTGAGCAAATAGGACTGCGTATTGTCCTTTATTTATTACAGAATAAAGTAAATGAAGTGTTCGAACTCAACACATTTAAAGCATTTCATGAGCTCTATACATACCCTATGCTAGAAGAGGAACAGTATCCTCGTACATCTGGAGAACTAGCTCCAGAAAAACTGCTTCAATTTTATGAGCAATTTGAGCTTAGACCGATGAATTGTGCAAAACGTCATGCTCTTCTTGACGAAGGGCGTAATTTACTGTTGAGTGAAAGTCTTTTGAGAACTTGGGAGAATGAAGAGCTTTGGCATTCAGATGTCGAACGAGATGATGATTTTATAATTCAATGTGCAAAGAAATTACATAAAGAACAAGGTAAGCATGATTATATGAAAGCGGCACGTTTGATTGGTGAAGTTATTGGTCATATGCAGCAATACACTGGAGATCAATGGATAGAATATCGACTCCGTGATTTAATTGCAAAAGAAATATTTGCATATCGAGGGGATTTAAGTGCAATGCGACTATATGAAGTGAAATTGAAAGAAGAGTTACTCCACTAAACTTTGTGAAGGATTGTACTTAAATTAACGGGTGGATAACTAAAAAAGGAGGGGAATCTGGAATGGAATTCAAATTTGGTAACGGTGCTATTGTTCTACCTCCTTTATACATTACAATAATCGCAATAATAATTATTTTTTTTTGTTAAGGTGGAGCAGGCAATTAGAAACACGACGGTTTACAGTATTCTTTTATTTTCTAATTAGCACATATATTACTCCAATTTATTCCCAAAGTACAAAAGAAGGTGTCTTTCAGTTATGGATACCCTTGGGATTTATAGTAATTTTCTTTTACTTGTTTCGTAGCAAAAGAAACCATCCTTCTAAAATGAAAGCAAGTATTTTAGGACTTTGCATAGCATTATATCGGTTAATTCTTCAATATGTTGGGTAGACGTTGTGAAGAAAACTACTTAGACTATCGGGTGCAATCCTTGGGTAAGGGGGGATGAAATTGGATAGAAAGTTAATCGGATATATTGTAAGTTCTTTCGGATTAGGTATTCTAACAAGTGCAATGATTTACCCTAGGTTAATTGAATAATTCCCTTCATTATTTTTACAATTTTGTATATGCTTGATTTATTGATTAATCTCGTTTACAGGAAAAGGGGGAAGAATACATGTCGATTTACCATAAGGTAATTGGAGAAGGATATCCTATCGTTATGTTGCATGGTTGGACACTTGACCATCAAGTAATGTTACATGCAATGGAACCGTTATTTGAGAAACGAAGCGGATGGAAAAGAATATACATAGATATGCCAGGAATGGGGCAATCCGAGCCACAACCATCTATTCATAACTCTGATGATATGTTAGAAGCAATATTACATCTTTTAGACCAACTTATCCCTGGTGAACCGTTTATTATTTGTGGTAATTCATATGGAGGGTACATTGCGAGAGGTATAGCCAGTTTACGACAGAATACAGTTCGTGGATTACTACTGATTGCGCCAATGACAATACCTGAATTCAATGACAGAGTAGTACCATAGCAGACCATTATAAAAAGAGATAGCAACTTGATATCTCTTTTGTCTCCAGAGGATGCTGAGGAATTTTGCTCAATGGGGGTGGTGCAAGGTCAAACTGAATGGGAGAGGTTTAGAAATGAAATTTTACTTCCTTCTAAACAAACAAATGAAGAATTCCTGAACTACATCCGTCAAAACGGATATGGCTTTACTTTCGATATTTCGTCTAAACTGGAATATCCCACGCTAATTATAACAGGTCACCAAGACCATATAGTCGGATATCACGATGTCTGGCGACTTATTGAGGATTATCCGAGGGCAACTTTTTCAGTTCTTGATATGGCTGGTCACAACCTACAAATCGAACAAACCGATGTATTTAATGCATTAGTTCATAACTGGTTAAACAGACTTGAATCGGAAAATTTTCGACTTGTGTAACTTGTTATAAAATTGAGTTCCTTGTTGCACTAACGGGTGCAAGAGTTAAACAAGGTGTTGCAGCGGCAGCATCTTTATTCTTGTTGTGCTAACGAGCAGGTTAGTTCAACAAGAACAATCTAAAATTGGAACTTATAGGCATTTAAATCGTACTAACTTTAAGGGAATAATTAGGGAGGGATTTTATGGTTTTCATTATATTGTTGTACGGAATTATAGTGGGAGTTTTTATTTCAAAGAGAACACTGAAAATGTCTCAAGCAGTAATACCAATGATAGCATTCACAATTCTTTCAAGTGTTGCTTTAGGTCAAAATTACACAACAAGTATAATTTCTGAAGTGAATGATGGTATAGGGATCTCCAATTTTTTAGCTGCATTTTTGTTGCCAGAAGATGGTTGGACAATAGAAATGTTTTCATCAAAATTCGAATTATATCTGGGCAGTTCTATCGTATTCATTCTTTTATATTTTTTACTCGTAATTGTTGAAAATATAAAATCAAATGTTAAAGCATAAGGGGTCTTATTGTGCTAACGGGGGGCATTAATCCAAGAAGGATTAATGCTTATTTTTGTTGAAGTTATTGT
>NZ_JBALPC010000175.1:0-10812 GCF_036965225.1 Bacillus sp. JJ1474
CTAAAATTCATTTTAAAGGAGAAATACAAATGAACAAAACACTTATCATAAATGCACATCCAAATATAGATGATACTTCTTCAGTTAGCTTGCAGGTTTTTAACCATTTTTTGAAAGCTTACAAAGAATTAATTCCTGATAACGAAGTAATTGAGCAAATTAACTTGTACAGTGATTTAGTGCCTATGATTGATAAAACGGTTTTAAGTGCATGGGAAAAACAACGAAAAGAACAGGAACTAACTAGCCAAGAAAAAAATGTAACGGAGCGTATGTCAGAAATCTTACAACAATTTAAAAGTGCAAATACGTATGTTATCGTTTTACCTTTGCATAATTTTAATATTCCATCAAAGTTAAAAGACTATATGGACAATATAATGATTGCACGTGAAACTTTTAAATATACTGAAAATGGTTCAGTGGGACTTCTTAAAGACGGACGAAGAATGCTTGTCATACAAGCAAGTGGCTCAATCTATACCAATAATGATTGGTATACAGAAGTTGATTACTCTAATAAATACCTGAAGTCAATGTTCAATTTCCTTGGCATTGAAGATTATCAAATCATTCGGGCACAAGGAACTGCTTTACTAGAACTAAATGAAGTATTACAAAAAGCATTTAAAGAAGCTGAAGAAGCTGCTTCAAGATTAGCACCTGAATTAATAATGTCTTAAATAAAAAGAAATATAAGGAGGAATTAAATTGGAACAACGAATTGATTATTACAATGTATCACCAGAAGCACTAAAAATAATGATGGAAATGGGGAAGTATACGAAAACAACAGGTATAGACCGTAAACTTCGTGAACTTATAAAAATTCGGGCATCTCAAATAAATGGTTGTGCATATTGTCTTAACATGCATACAGCTGATGCTAGAAGAATGGGTGAAACGGAACAACGATTATATTGAATTAGTGCCTGGAGAGAGTGCACATTTTACACAGATCCAGAAAAAGTGGCTCTTGAGTTAACAGAATACGTGACTTTAATCCCGACAAAACGTGTACCAGATAAGCTTTATCAACGAGTACGTGAACATTATGACGAGCGACAATATGTTGACCTTGTACTAATAATTAATCAAATCAACAGTTGGAATAGAATTTCTATTGCAATGGGGAATACAGCAACTGAAAAATAATTATTCTCAACGAACATCTTATGGGTGTTAGGCACAGTTTGTAGACAAAATGCATCCAAATAAAGTAACAGGGGCTTATCTCGAATGAGATTTAGGCATTGATATTCCATAATCGGGCGCTATCTTTGAACAAGGATAGGCGCTCATTTTCGGATTATCCTAATCCGTCTTTGGGCAAGGGAGTATTCTGTCAAAAAATGATAAAAATAACTAACAGCAAGTATTTAATATATCAAAACTTATATTTTTTAATATAGATGAATAATGGAGGAATTATATTGCTCAAGCCCAAATTATGGACAAAAAATTTTATTAGTATTTCAATAGCTAATTTTCTTACCTTTACAATATTTTATTATTTATTGGTTACTTTACCGATATATGCCTTGCAAGGACTAAATGGTAATGAAGCGGAAGTTGGGCTAATTGTTACAATTTTTTTAATTGCAGGTATCATTACTCGTCCATTCGCGGGCAAATGGATAGAAAGGATTGGAAAGTATCCTGTTTTTTTGACAGCTTTCTTAATAGTTTGTGGTTCATCTTTTTTTTATTTTATAACGCAATCGATCACTACACTACTTATTGTTCGCTTTTTCCATGGAATTGGATTTGGAATGGCAACTACAGCTACCGGAGCCATCGTAGCAGATCTCATCCCTGAATCACGAAAAGGGGAAGGGATGGGCTATTATGGACTAACACTCAATCTTGGTATGGTAATTGGACCTTTTTTAGGGTTAACTATTATGCATCACGGAGGAACAAATCTATTGTTCTTCATTAATGCTTTATTGGCACTAGTTGCTCTGATTGTCGCCTTATTTGTTCGGATTCCTAAAAACACTGTAACACAAGAAGTCAAAAAATTAGATTCAAGTAAAGGAATAAAGTCCTTATTTGAGGGTTCTGCTATTCCCGTTTCATTAATTTCTGGATTTTTTGCTTTGGCTTATTCTGGAATTATTTCTTTTATGTCTGTATATGCCAAAGAGATTGGTTTAGTTGAAGCAGCTAGTTATTTCTTTGTAGTGTATGCTATCATCCTGTTAATTTCGAGACCTTTTACCGGGAAATGGTTTGATCTTTATGGAGCAAATAAAATTATCTATCCGGCAATTTTCCTTTATGCTGTTGGAACATATTTTCTTAGCGCTTCAACATCATTACTATCATTTCTTCTTTCAGCGGCCCTTATTGGTTTAGGTTGGGGAACCATCTTTCCAAGTCTTCAAACAATCGCCATTCAAATTGCACCGGTTGAAAAAAGGGCATTGGCTACGGCTACATACCTATCAACATTTGATTTTGGATTTGGAATTGGTTCCTTTTTATTCGGTCTCGTAACAGTAAAAGTAGGCTATAGTTCATTATATTTTTATAGCACTTTCTTCATTCTAGCCGGAATCGGAGTTTATTATATACTTCATGGGAAGTTTCATCACACTGTAAAATACAGGAAAATCCAATGAAAGAAGTAGTAAATAGATTAGAATGAACCACTTTGGATGCTTTTCCATTTTCATGCTAATATAGTGCATGAAAATACCTCTTTTAATGTCATATCAAATCTTTTTATTAATTTCCAATTTGATAATCGCCTTTCTTATTACACATGAAAGATTGTGAAATATTGTACCTAAACTATCTGGGCAGTTTAGTTGAAGAATCGTCTGTAGCTCCTAGTCCACAATCGGGACATTTAATTGAGCAACACCTTTAAAGAAAATTAGATATTTAATAAAAAAACTGCCAATAAAGGCAGTTTTTTTATTTACTCACTTTTTCATTCATTTTTTGTCTTTTATGCAATTGATGCTTTGTTCCCCAGTCATGCATTGCGTGTAAGATTGGTTCCAAGCTCCTGCCGTATTCGGTAATCGAATATTCCACTTTAGGCGGAACCTGTGGATAGACAACACGCTGAATAATATCCTCGTTTTCCAACTCCCGTAATTGATTAGTCAGCATTTTTTGCGTGATTCCGGGCATTCTTCGTTTTAATTCACTGAATCTTTGAGTACCGTTCTTCAATAAATGCAATAAGATAATTGGTTTCCATTTCCCGACTAATATGCTTAAAGACTCTTCTACACGACAGAATTCTGGTTCTAGATTCATCCTAATTACCCCTTTAGTATCATTTTGTATACTATACCACTTTTAAGTGCGTACTTTTTAAAATGATTATTATGAGTAATAATAACATCATTCAAAGGAAATCTAAAAACATTTTGGATAAAGAGAATTAAAGGGGAGGACAAAAAGGTGGATATGAATACTGTCTTGCTACATTAGTTGTAGCAATTCCTATAGCTCTTACGGGGGCAGGACAATATTCACTGGATGCTATTTTATTTTAAGGAAAGATAATTATATAAATGAAAGAGGGTTGCCATATGAGCCAGACAAATCAAGAGAAGTTTGAATTTGGTATCTATACTTTTGGAGAAATAATTCCAGATCCTATTACTGGAAAAATCATTCCTGCAGAAGAACGCATTCAAAATATAATCGAGACAGCGAAGCTAGCCGATGAAGCAGGATTGGATATCTTTGGCTTAGGGGAACATCATCGTTTAGATTTTGCAGTTTCAGCTACACCTGTTGTATTAGCAGCGATTGCACATGCAACGAAAAATATTCGACTAGCCAGCGCTACAACCGTATTAGGTACAGCAGATCCTGTAAGAGTATTTGAAGACTTTTCGACAGTAGATTTAATTTCAGGAGGGCGTGCTGAAATCATAGCTGGTAGAGGAGCATTTATCGAATCGTTCCCTCTTTTTGGCTATGACTTAGATGATTATCATGAACTTTTTGAAGAGAAGCTACAACTGTTACAAGAATTAAATAATAATGAACGTGTTACATGGCAAGGGAAGTTTCGTTCGCCATTAAATAATAGCGAGATTGCACCTAGACCAAAACAAGATAAGATTCCTGTTTGGAGAGGAGTAGGAGGTACCCCTGCAAGTGCAGTTCGGGCTGGGCAGGCTGGGTTTGGAATGGCACTCGCTATTTTAGGAGGTAATCCTTTTTATGTAAAACCATTAGTAGAAGCCTATCGTCAGGCTGGGATTTCGGCAGGACATGCAGAAGAGGATTTAAAAATTGCAATCACAAGCCATGGCTATATTGGCAAGACTGCCGAACAGGCTGTTAATGAATTTTACCCATATTATTCTAATTATATTGGAACGATGATGAGAAGAAATATTCCTAAAGATCAAGTGGCAGCAGCTGTTTCTAAAAATGATGCACTTGCTGTTGGAGGTCCTGAAGAAATCGTTGAAAAAATTCTTTATCAGCACGAATTATTTGGTCATAATCGCTTTATTATGCAGCTTGATATTTGTCAGCCGTTATCCCAGATTGCAAGTGCGATTGAATTATTAGCTACTAAAGTAATGCCACTAGTAAGACGAGAATTGAAAAACAAATAAATAAATATTCCAGAATAGGTCGCTTTAATTAAGTAATGAAAGAGCCCAATTTCTTATTAATCTACGGTGAAGTTGGGCTTTACTATTGGTTTGAAATTTATAATAAGATCCTAAGATCTTGAAGGAGTTTGAAATTTTTATGAAAAAGAAATATATTTTAATGATAATCGCTTTATTTATTGCCTCATTGAACTTGCGTCCGGCAATTAATTCAATCGCACCATTGCTCGAAACGATTAGAACCAGCTTAGGAATGAACGCCTCCGTAGCGAGTTTGCTGACCTCGATTCCTGTTCTTTGTATGGGACTCTTCGCTCCTGTAGCCGTAAAGTTCAGCGGAAAATGGGGTATTGAGCGGGTATTAGGATGGTCGCTACTTGTCATCGGAGTTGGTACTGTTCTTAGGTTCTTCACGAATTCGGGCTCATTTTTGCTTATTACCGCTTTTATCGCGGGTATAGGAATTGCATTTGTAGGACCGCTTCTTCCTGGATTTATTAAGCGCCACTTTCCTAAGCATGTGCCTTCGATGATAGCGATATACACGGTTGCACTTACTCTGGGAGCAGCATTAAGCTCGAGCTTGATTGTGCCGATGCAGAATAGTATGAACTCTTGGCAGAGCGCGCTCGGTATATGGGCGGTAATCGCATTCGTCGCAGTGCTATTATGGTGGTTGTTCGTTATGCGGAATATTAGACCGCAAGATCATCCTACTTCAACCGGCACGAAGACGAGTATGCCATGGACAAATAAGAAAGCCTGGCTACTTACACTGACGTTCGGTTTGATGGCCATGCTATTCTATTCAGTCACAGCTTGGTTGCCACAGATTATTCAAGGGATGGGCTATAGTAAGTCCTACGCTGCAAGTGCGCTTACGATTTTCGTTGTTGTCCAGATTCCGGTAAGCTTTGTTCTGCCAATCATGCTTCGTAAATTCCCTTCACGTCGCCTTTGGCTAATGGTTGCAGCGCTGTCGGAACTCGTAGGGCTTGTGATGCTTGCGTCCTCCATTGCACCGTTGATTGCCACGATCTTTATTGGTGTAGGCGCCGGCGCATTGTTTTCTCTCAATCTACTACTGCCTTTGGACGCTACCGACAATCCACAGGAGGCGGCTGCTTGGTCGGCCATGACTCAATCAGCCGGCTATGTAATCGGGGCAACCGGCCCCCTTATTCTTGGCTGGATTCACGATGCGATGGATAGCTTCTCAACAGCAATAGCGGGGCTGATTGTGATTAACGTAGCGATGATGGGCTTGCAGATTGCCGCCACTACCATAAAAAGAAAACAACAATCGGAGAAATTAATGGCAATCAAAGAATAGTATAAGGCAACCTTATGGGACACAAATTTAGTGTTTTACGAAAAATCAGGTTTTTCTACTACTAGAAATTAAAACAGCATGTGTTTATAGATGGTCAGTTGATTAATAAACAACTATAAAAGGATTATGTAATAAAAGAGCAGCTGTTTCGATTATTTTTGCTGTGATTGCATTTTGTTATTGCTTCATTCTTAGCTTTGTATGCGCAAGAAATTAACCTTGTAAAAGCCGCTAGTACGTTCTTTATTCTTTATGCGGAAAGGAGAAAGGTCTACATGCAAGTACGCGATTTTATGATTCGAAAAGTAATTACAGCTAAGCATTCAACAACTGTCAAAGAATTAACTTCTATTTTAGAAACGAATCGAATTGGTGGTGTCCCAGTGGTTAATGATAAAGGAAATTTAGTGGGCATCGTTTCAGATGGGGATATCGTACGCTTTCTTTCCCCACATACAGAGACTTTTTATTTAGCTTACTATGTTACCTATTTAGAAGAAGCTCAAAAAATAGAAGATGTATTAAGAGAAAAAATGAATACCCCTATTGAGGAAATTATGGTTAAGAAAAATATTAAGACATTAGCACCCGATGATGACTTTGAAAGTGCCATTAGTTTAATATCCAAGCATCATTTTAAGAAGCTTCCTGTAGTGAATGGAGCAGGTAGAGTTATAGGGATTATAAGCCGTGGAGATATTATCCATAATTTATCAAAATCAATATTTAATGAAGAATCAGTCCAGGAACAATAGACTGAATACTCACCTGCACCCCATGTGTTGCCACATACACTCGGCGCATGTTGTATGCGGGGTCAGTTGATTAATAAACAACTATCAGAAAAGGAAATTACAAAATCGGCAGCCTAGGGAAAAGAAAGTCCTAGACTGCCGCTGTTTTATTGAACTATTGTTTTCCGTTTAACAATACGACCTAATTAAAGGTAAGTTGATATTCCACAATCGGGCGCGATTGTAGAGCAACACGGGTAGAAAATGATCAATCTTTTTTTTAATTGGATTCTTTTTACTAATTATAAAATAATGATTTGTAAGGTATTTTTGATCAAACTTTATTTCAAAGCAACAGCAGGCATGTCGTGGATTTCGTATTCCAAAATAAGCCAAGCAAACAAAAAGATGGATGGAGGAGGATATAATGAAAAAAATAAAAGCAGCTGTTTCGATTCTTTTTGCTGTGATTTCATTATGTTATTGCTTAGTGGTCTATAAAAAACAAAAAAAATGAATTTTATATCATTTCATTTCTTCTATCAATCTTACTTAAACAAGCGTCAAATAGTCCCCACCTTCATAGAGGTCGGGACTTGATTTATTATTTAGGTAACTTGTTAAAGACGATACAAGTAACAGATAAGGTTTTTTGACCATGGCAGTAGTCGATCTATGGCTTAAAGCATCTTCTACACGACATAATTCTGGTTCTAGATTCATCCTAATTACCCCTTTAGTATCTTTTTGTATACTATACCACTTTTAAGTACGTACTTTATAAAATATGCTATTAGATTCATAATTACATTAACAAAAATAATTTGAAAGTGGGGCAATAAATATGGAACAATATCAAATTAAAAAAGACGATTGAATCGAGTTTGGCTTAGATGATCCTCTTTCAAATCCACATACAGGACAGCGTATAACACAACAACAACGAATTCAAGAAATAATTGAAGAAGCAAAGCTTGCAGAAGAGGCAGGCATTGATTTCTTTGGTCTTGGAGAGTATTTTACAACTCAGGCACACACAGTTGTCTTAGGGGCTATTGTACAAGCAACTAAAAATATTAAGATATCTAGTGCTTCAACAATTATCAGTACATGGGACCCTGTACGAGCTTATGAACAGTTATTTGAAGAAAAATTTGAACTACTCAATAAAATTAAATGTTATGAAAAATATTGAGTTAATTGGTATAAAAATATTTCCTGAGATTAAAAAATTTACAAAGAAAGAAGCTGAATAACATGAAAGTACTAGCTATTTCTAGTTCAATTGTTGGGTCAAAAACGCGTACGGCTATGAATGTCGTCTTTGAAGAATTTAAAAAATCCTATGCAACTGTTGAGATTGAGTTAATTGATTTAGCGGAAATGGACATTCGATTTAGTGACGGTCGAAATTATTTAGAGTATGAGGGTGATACTGGACGTATTACAAAAGCTATGATGGAAGCAGATGCTATTGTGATTGGTACACCCATATTTCAAGCATCTATTCCTGCAACGCTTAAAAATTTGTTTGATTTACTGCCTGTGAATGCCTTACGAGATAAAATTGTCAGCATGGTCATTACAGCTGGGTCACCGAAACATTTCCTAATTGCTGAACAACAATTAAAACCAATTCTTTCATATCTGAAGGCGCAAATCGTTCAAACTTATGTCTTTATAGAAGAAAAGGATTTCCATCGTAAAGAAATAGTAAATGATGATATTTTCTTCCGTATTGCACGATTGGTGGAAGACACAGTTTTACTAACCGAAACCTATAAAAATATTCGAGAAGCAAAAGAAGCAGAATACTGATTTTAAAGAAATGATTGAACCATCAGTATTTTCATAGGTGATGGTTCATTGAAATACTGCAAACTCACAGAAAAAAATCAGAATGCCTGCTTGCCCAAATATACGCTAGGAGGGATTAAAAATGAATAAATGTGTGGTTAATCCCAGCTTTAAGAAAACAATAAGTATTTTGAGTAAACGTTGGAATGGCTTAATTATTTATACGATGCTAGACGGGCAACAGCGTTTTCATAGTATTGAATCTTCAATAGGAATAAGTAGAAGAGTACTGTCCGAAAGGCTAAAAGAATTAGAACGGCTAGGAATTGTTAAACGGGTTATCTTTCTAGAAACTTCTGTTCGAATCGAATATTCATTGACAGAAAAAGGTTTAGCCTTTAAGCCAATTCTGAATGAGATAGAGAAATGGTCAAATAAATGGGAGAGTACCGAGCAAACTAGCTAAATTTTTATTAAAAAGATAATGGTGCATTCTATCAACTTTTTAGTAATGATACTGTAGATAACTGCTGCCCGATTGTTGAATAAGGTATTTGGGAAATGATGTTAAAATGAGAAGAGCATTGTGAAGAAATATACTTAAACGAAAGGTCAGGTTAGTTTAAGATAAACTATGCAAACATAATTAAAAAGCAAAAAACTAAAGACCAGTATAGGCTTTAGCTTTTTCTTAAATCTTTATATTTTTTTCCCCAATCGTTGTTTTTGTGGGTAGGGAATCATATTTACTGTTCTTCACAATATCCTTGAAACAGGATACGTGAGAGTTAACAACTGGAATGACGTACAGGATTATTCTTTGAAGTAAATGTGAAGGCATATTCTAATATTTAACTCAAGGTTTTCTATAATGAAGAGGCTCCTGATTTTAGGCTGCTTCTTTTTTTGTTGAAGTAACAGGATTTGATAGAGTGAATACTGATGCTTTGGCATCCCGTCCTCATTGTTACGAACGGTGTGCTAGAGTTCAATAAGTGCGAGCCATACTCAGCAGCCACTGATTTTCAACAATCGGGCGCTTTTCTGAAATAAGGAAAGCGTCTTTCTTCATGAAAAGGGCCATTTAATGGAATAACTCTTTATAGAAAAGTGGAAATTGTGAAGAACTGTACTTAAGCTAACAGGCAGAATAGTTGAACAAGGATTTATATAAGTTTTGTAGAATTGTAAAGTATAGGACAGATTGAGCTTCACCAGGTATTCGAATAGACAAATAAGCTGAACATCGGATTAACAATAATTCAATTGAAGTGTTCTAATCATTCATAAAGCTAGGGTTGCTATCTTAGAAGTAAGAACAGACTTGACAGTACCAAACAAAGACAAGGAGTGAAGTTATGAAATTTCTGCTTACATCTGGAGGCATCAATAACAAAAGCATACACGACGCGCTGGTTGACATGCTGGGCAAGCCGATTGCTGACTCCAACGCCCTGTGCATCCCCACTGCGATGTATGGACACCCTTGGGTTGGCCCTGGCGTTAAAGCCTGGCAGTTCATCAGTGGGAAAGAAGAGAATCCCATGGTCGACCTCGGTTGGAAATCCGTCGGCGTGTTGGAGCTCACAGCGCTTCCAAGCATCGACGAAAACCGCTGGATACCACTGGTTCAGGAGACAGATGTACTGCTGGTGTCAGGCGGCGACGCCCTTTACCTGTGCCACTGGATGCGTCAATCCGGGCTGGCAGACCTTTTACCATCACTGAACTCAGTCTATGTGGGAATGAGTGCTGGGAGCATGGTGTTGGCACCTAACATAGGGGAATATTTCGTTGGCTGGACTCCACCAGGCGGTGGTGATGAAACACTGAGACTGGTTGATTTTTCAATCTTTCCGCACCTGGATCACGAGATGCTCCCGGGAAACACCATGGCTGCCGCAGAGAGATGGGCAGCCGGGATGCAGGGAACTGCGTATGCGATTGACGATCAAACCGCAATCAAAGTAATCGAAGGAGCGGTAGAAGTTTTATCCGAAGGGCATTGGAAACTGTTTACACCTTGATCATACTATACGCCCGTTTCTTGGTATAATCTCTTGGAATAGTGGGCTAGTTTGAAAATAAATAGAAACTTAATGGCGCGATTCTTCAATATAGAAGAATCGTTTTTTCTTACTCCACTAAAGGGAGCGATAATCCAAGAAGGATTATCGTTTCTTTATGTTGAACTCTATTGAAGTAACAGGGAGGATAGTTTAATTAGGCAAGCCTTACTTTGGGAAGGAAGTAAGGCTTTTTTGTAAATATTTGCACTCAAAATTTTAATCTTCTTAAATGTACCAACTTTGTGAATCTTTTCACTTAAACTAAACCAGCTAATAGT
>NZ_JBALPC010000176.1:0-8349 GCF_036965225.1 Bacillus sp. JJ1474
GTTTAAATATTAAAAAAGATAGTAAGTATAATGAAAAAATCACGACAGAACTTTCTTTATAATTAAAATTGGAAAATGAAATATGGAGAAGTTCAGAATTTATTTTCTAGGTTGATAAAAGGAGTGAAAAAAGAGTGGATACCTTACTTATTAAGCAGGCACGGGTAGAAACAGGTTTTGAATATGAAGGAGACAGGGTATGCGGAACAAAAACAGAGTTAATGGATTTGTTTATTGAGAACGGTAGAGTAAAGGAAGTATCTTCTTCGGTTCATAAAGATGGTGTTGATGTGCTAAATGCAAATGGAAAACTGCTAATGCCATCTTTTCGTGATATGCACATCCATTTAGACAAAACGTATTTTACTGGACCTTGGAAAGCTTGTAATCCTGCTCCAAAGGGGATATTTTCACGTATTGAAGAAGAACAGTCTCTTCTTCCCAAGCAACTTCCGTTTGTACAGGAACGAGCAGAAGCAATTATAGATTTGCTGTTAACACAGGGGCATACACATATTCGTACACATTGTAATATAGATCCTGTTATTGGGCTCAGTAATCTAGAAGCAACAGTACAAGCTTTTAAAAGTTTTCAGGGAAAATTAACCTATGACATCGTTGCTTTTCCGCAGCATGGATTGTTACGAAGCGGTGTAACGTCTTTAATGAGAGAGGCAATGAAATATGGTGCAACGATTGTAGGTGGACTGGACCCAGCTACGGTTGACCGAAATATTAATCAATCTCTTGAAACAATGATGGATATTGCGGTTGAAGCAGGAACAGGCATAGATATTCATCTACACGATCCAAGTTCACTTGGTGCATATACAATTAATATGTTGGCGGAAGTAACGAAACATGCAAAAAAGGAAGGTCAGGTTACAATTAGTCATGGAATTGCGCTTGCAGATTTAGAACAACAAGAGTTAATCCCGGTGATAGAAACTTTGCTGGATACTGGAATTGATATAACATCAACGATACCTATCAATAGACCAACCATTCCTGTTCCGGTTTTAAAGTCATATGGTGTTTCTGTATCAGTTGGTCATGACTGTTTAACAGATCATTGGTCTCCATTTGGAACTGGAAACACAATAGAGAAGCTGAGTATTCTAGGAGAGCGTTTTAGATTAATAGATGAATACAGCCTTAATCGAACATGGGGCTTTGCATCAGGCGGTGTTACGCCACTAAACGAATTAGGTGAAAAAGTATGGCCACAAGTTGGAGATATTGCAAACATGATTCTTTTGGATGCCACTTGCTCCGCACATGCAGTAGCGAGAAGGGCACCTGTCAAAACAGTCCTTCATCAAGGCACTATTGTAAAGAACAACGCATGAGGAGGCGGTCTTCCTTGACTATAAAAACATGGAGTAAGAATAGAAGGGAATATGTGTGAAGAAATATGGATACAAAGGAATTCTATGGGCTTCAAAAATAAAAAGACAAAAAACTATAAAAAGCAGTAAAAATTACGAAAAACAAAATATTTAGCATCATTCATAATCTAAATATATTAAAAATTCAGAAATATAAAGGAGGAGCATTTTTTTGATTGATTTACTTTTAACAGACGGATTTGTCGTAACGATGGATAAGCAAAGGCGGTTACTTCAAAATGGCGGAGTAGCAATAAATAAAGGAAGAATTATTGATGTAGGCAATTCAGAAGATTTAAACAAAAAGTATCAGGCAAAGAAGGTAATTGATTGTAAAGGTCATGTAATAATGCCAGGCTTTATTGACGCGCATGGTCACGGGGGCCATTCACTTTTCAAAACGATAGCTTCAGATAATATTGGAGATTGGATGCCTATAATAACAACTGCATACAAGCACTTTGTGACCGATGAGTTTTGGTATTATGAAGGCAAGTTATCAGCACTCGAACGATTAAAATGTGGAGTGACAACAGGAGTTTCAGTTATGGGGTCTGTACCTCGTTCGGATAATCCGATATTTTCCATAAATCATGCAAAGGCTTATACAGAAATTGGAGTAAGAGAAATTGTTTGTACAGGTCCGGCTAACCCTCCGTGGCCACAGTCATTTAGCCGATGGAAAGATGGAAAGCGAATAGTCGAGGAGGTTACTTTTGATCAGGCTATTAAAGGAGCAGAGGCGGTTATAGAGGCCCTTAACCATTCACATAATGATCATATAAGAGCTTTTATTACTCCTTATGTCATTGTTACATCTGTCAATTCATCTGCACCTACGCCACTGGAATCACTTCATAGGCTGACAGATCATGATAAAATGCAGGCTCGGCTGGTTCGTTCAATCGCTAAAAAATATGATACGCGTATTCATTCTGATGCATTTGGCGGAATGATTCACCTTGCAGCTAAGGAAAAGGAGTTTTCACTTTTCGGCCCTGATGTTCATTTACAGCATTGTCGTGGGATATCATTCGATGAAGCGAAAATTCTCGCTGAAACAGGTACTAATGTCAGTGCATCACCAGGTTTTGGATCAATTAATGCTCGAACACCTGTTACTGAATTAATTGAAATGGGAACTACAGTTGCAATTACTACAGATGGAACATCACCAATTAGCCCATTTGATATGTTCCAAGCGATGAGGCGTATGCAGCTTCTTCAACAGGCAGCCCTTAGGGATTATTATTATTTACCACCAGGAAAACTATTGGAGATGGTCACCATCGATGCTGCAAAATGTGTAGGTTGGGACGATGAAATTGGTTCACTTGAGATAGGCAAAAAAGCAGACGTAATAACTGTTAATTTTAATCAGCCACATTTAACTCCGGCTTTCATGCATGTTCACCGTCTTGTATACCAAGCAGTAGGAAGTGATGTTGATACTGTAATTGTAGACGGTAATGTAGTAATGGAAAATAGAATTGTAAATACGGTGGATGAGAAGCAAGTACTAGACGAAGCAAATGAAGAAGCTTGGGCAACAGTTAAAAGAGCAGGATTGGAACCTTTTATGCAGCCAACTTCTTATTTTTGGGGACATGCAAGAGCATATTTGGATGAAAGGCGTTTTAATAAGGAAGAGTTTGAGCAGAAAATGGAGGTAAAAATTTTATGAAGAAAAAACTAAAGGCAAAATACGTAATTGCCTTCGATGGTAATGATCATACTATTTTAACCAATGCAGAAATTGTTTATGAAAACGACACTATCTTGTATGTTGGAGAATGTTTCAATGGGCAGGTTGATGAAACAATCGATTTTGGAGAAGCTGTAATTAGCCCTGGCTTTATTGATCTTGATGCACTTGGTGATATTGATCATGACTCCATTCATGTTGAACAAGAAGAAGAAAAACGCAAAAATCTGCTTTGGTCAAAAGAGTATTACGATGCTGGACCAAAAGAGTTTATGTCGGAGGAAGAAGAGGCATTCAAGTCTCTTTATGCATATTCTCAGCTAATACTAAATGGTGTTACAACTGCAATGCCGATTACATCTGTTTTCTACAAAAAGTGGGCAGAGACATATAAAGAACTAGAAGCAGCGGTTCATCATGCAGGAATGTTAGGTTTACGTGTATATTTAGGACCAAGCTATCAATCCGGAATTAGAGTCGTGTCACCAAATGGAGAGATAACTGTGGAATTTGATGAAGACGAGGGTCAAGCAGGTTTGGAGCGAGCGGTTGAATTTGTTCGGCGGTACGATGGTGCTTATAACGGGCTGATAAGAGGGATGCTTGCACCTGAAAGAATTGAAACCCAATCTGAAGATATTCTTGTTAAAACAAAAAAGTATAGTAAAGAATTAAAATGTCCGGTACGCCTTCATGCAGCCCAAGGTGAATTCGAATATAAAGAAATTGTAAGTCGTTATCAAAAAACACCAATTCGTTTTCTGTATGATATTGGTTTCCTTGATAAGAATACGGCAATACCTCACGCAATTTATACAGCTGAGTATGTAGGAGAAGAAGAAAAATATGGCAGTGATTTGAAGCTTTTACACGAAACAGGTGTAACAGTAATTCATTGTCCCCTAGTGTTGGGGAGGCATGGTGTTGCAATGGAATCATTTTCAAATTATTTGGGGATGGGAATACCACTTGCACTAGGTACCGATGCGTTTCCGCCAGACTTTTTTCAAAATATCCGTACAGGGGCAATATTATCACGCATAACTTCAAAAAAAGTACAAGGTTCTACCTTTGCTGATATTTTTAGAGCAGCCACAATTGGAGGAGCATCTTTTTTAGGTCGTCCTGATTTAGGACGACTTGCACCTGGGGCAAAGGCAGATATTATCGTTGTAGATATGTCAGGCTTTCACATTGGCAATATTGATGATCCTTTCAGAACAATGTGCCTTGCAGCTTCAGGAAGTGATATTAAGATGTCTATTATTAATGGTAGAACTGTTATGAAGGACAGAACCATACCGGGAGTAGATTTTACAGAATTGAAGAAAAAAGGGAAGGATTATTTCACAAAACTTAAAGCAAGTTATATAGTTAGGGATTATCAGAGTCTTGGTCCGGAGAAACTTTTTTCTTCAGCTTTGAATAGTGACAGTGAACAACAAAAGATAGAAAAGTAGAAAAGGAGAGGAAAAAAATGAGTATTGTACAAAAGCCATATAAATTAATCGTATTATTACTGGTATTAATGTTTGGTCTCGTGGGATGTTCCACTACAAAAGAGAATGTGGATGGGAAAGAAAAGGTTGAAAAGGAAGAGATTAATGAATTAATAGTAGCTCGAAAAGCGGACGCAGGAAATATTGATCCACACTTCATATCAAGTAATCCTACTGCAAATTATGTATATGGGAAAGTATATGAAAGTCTTGTATCAAGGGATAAGGACTCGAACTATATTCCAGCATTGGCAGAAGAATGGAGTCAGATTGATGATTTAACTTGGGAATTCAAGTTACGAAAAGATGTAAAATTTCATGATGGAAGCGATTTTAACGCTGAAGCTGTTAAGCAGGTTTTCGATCGCCTGCTAGACGAAAAAACTGCTTCACCGAGAGCCGTAGTTTTTTCCATGTTGAAGGAAGTTGAGGTTAAAGATGATTATACGGCAGTACTTCATTTAAATAATCCATTTTCAGCATTATTGTCTGTGTTAGCAAGCAGTGAAGGCTCCATTATTAGTCCTAAAGCATTTAATGAAGGAGGAGTTGACTTATCAATCAATGCTGTTGGGACAGGACCTTTCAAGTTCGAATCTTGGAAACCGGGGCAAGAAATGATCCTTCTTCGCAACGAAGAATATTGGGGAACAAAACCTTCTTTTGAAAAACTTACGTATAAAGTAGTCCCTGAAGAATCGACAAGAGTCGCAATGGTCGAAACAGGAGAAGCACATGTAGCCGATCAACTTCCGGTAACAGAGCTAAATAGAGTGGAGGGTTCTTCATCAATGTCTGTTCTTCGAACAGAAGGATTTGGTGTTGAATATATTGGATTCAATGTAGAAAAGGAACCATTTACAGATGTGAAAGTACGCCAAGCGATTGCACATGCTATCGAAAAGGACGCAATCATAAAGGGTGTATACAATAGTGTCGGATCTAGAGTAGCATCAGCATTGGCTCCAAAGGTGGTTGGCTTTCACGATGGATTAAAAGATTTTCCATATGATGTGAATCAAGCAAAAAACTTATTAAAAGAAGCTGGTTTTCCTAACGGTTTTAAAACAACGATTGTAACCGATGATCGTAAAGAACGTATTAATTTAGCAGAAGTTATTCAATCTCAACTTAAAGGTATTGGAGTAGAAGTAGAGATACAAGTATTAGAGTACGGAGTTTATATTGAAACACTTTCTGAAGGGAAATCTGAAATGTATATTGGCGGATGGGGTAATGCAACTGGAGATGCTGATTACAATCAATACAATGTATTCCATAGCTCTTCAGCAGGACCGGTCGGAAACTTTTCCTTTTATAAAAATCCAGTAGTTGATAAGCTAATTGAGGACGCAAGAAAAGAACCAAATGAGGAAAAGCGAATGGAATTGTATGCGGAGTTGCAAGAAATTGAGTTAGAAGAAGCTCCTCTTATACCGATTAGAACTCTTGAGCATTTATCTGTAACTGCAAAGGGGATTGATCAGGTTTGGATGAACCCAGTTGGATTTTTCTTCTTTGAATAAGTGAATAACAAAAATTTGACCCAAAAGGTTGTTAATAAACAACTCTTTTAGGTCAATTTTTTATTCCATGGTGTTTATTTGGGATAACATTTATTCTGTTAGGTATCAAGCGATAGGTATTCTACTAAACCTTTTTCAATTTAAACGGACTGACCATTAAAAATGAAAGGATAATCGTTATAAATAAGAAGAATGGCGCAGGAATATAAGGAATCATAAGATAGCTCAATGTAATTAGACAGCCGGCAGCTGTTATCGGAAGTCCAGTAAAATAGCCATTGTTCTCACTAATATTAAATCGTGCTAAGCGGAAAGCTCCACAGCCAATATAAAAAATGGTGAAAAATGAACCGGGGGCCCCGAATTCAATTAAAATTCCTTGATATATTAATAGTGCAGGAGCAACTCCAAATGATATAATATCACTCATGGAATCTAATTGCTTCCCTAATTCCGATTCAATTTGAAGCTTTCTAGCAATCATTCCATCGAACCGGTCAGCAAGTGCTGCGACAAAAATGAGCAGCAAACTTAGATTTAAATTACCTTTTAAGGCAAAAATAATTGCAAACCCGCCTAATGATAAATTCACTAAAGTGATAACATTTGCAGTTTGTGCTTTTAGTTTTTTTATGGTTTGATCTAAAATATCATTTAAAAACATTTACCACACTCCTTTTTAGGTAAGATATCATATGCCTAGTTGTCGTCCTAAGTGCTTTAGATTCACAAGTAAGCACGGTACTGTTCTTATTTTATAATATTTAATTTTATTCTTTTTAGTACTGACCGTAAAGAGTATATTGGGGGTGAAAGAATGAAACAATCGCTTTATCGGCTTTTTATTGAGCTTACGAACGGTAAAATAACTTCAGGACTATTAAAAAGATTTGCTCGTTCCAATGCCAGCCGCCTGTTCGTCCCATCTTTTTGTAAAGCTTATCAAATTAACCAGGATGAAATGGGGAAAACATTAGCGGAATATCCCACTTTGCATGATTTCTTTACGAGGTCTCTTAAAGAAGGAGTACGTTTTATTGATCAAGATCCCTATTCCATTGTGAGCCCGGTTGATGCAGTCATTGAAGACATTGGCCTAATAAAGCCGGGACATATTATTACAGTAAAAGAAAAGGATTATTCCATTAGAGAGATGATGGGGAATGATGAAAAGCTAGATAAATATACGGATGGCTGCTACATGATCTTCTATTTAAGTCCTAGTCATTATCATCGGATCCATAGTCCTGTTACTGGCCGTGTTCTTGACCAATGGACTTTGGGTCAGAAATCCTTCCCAGTTAATAAATATGGTTTAAAATATGGAAAAGATGCACTGTCGAAAAATTATCGGACCATAACTGAAGTAGAGCATATGAACGGCAAGCTTTCAATTGTTAAGGTGGGGGCTATGTTTGTGAATTCAATAGAAGTGATACATAATGGTGATCAATTGGCAAAGGGTGATGAAATGGCTTATTTCTCCTTCGGCTCAACAGTTGTCCTTTTATTCGAAAAAAACAGTTTTACCCCAATGTCAACGATTAAAACACCATATGACATAAAAGTGGGTGAGCGGGTTGGCCATATTAATCATGACAAGAATATCACACAGTAGAAAAAACGTTTTGGAAGAGGAAAAAAGTGCCCTGCGGGGGCCGGTATATGTTTCGTGAATTCACAAAGCCGTGACCCCCACTAAAAAGGAACATAGCATTAGGATGAAACTTTAATCTTATGTGACAATGAACGTCGGTGAATTTCCGTCTGTATTAGGTTAATAAAGTCTGAGCTTAACTTTAACTCGATTGCTTTATAATAGGATTCGATTAATAGTTCGTCTGACAGCTTTCGCATGTCCATTCACCTCCATGAATTTTTATTTTAGAATTCTATATAATTGACTTCATACATATAATGTAAGATTTATGTTGTAATCATACTCTAGCAAACTTTTTTCCTTAGAACAACCGTTCTGTTATCCACAATGATTAGTGGATAACCTGTGGTTAAGTTGTTAGTAAAAGGTGAAAGTTCATATAAATGAGTGTGCTTAATGTGAATAAAGTTATCCACAGAAATTTTCTAAGAAAAAAATGTCGAAAAATTTCTTAATTAGCTCAGATTAAGCCTATGTTTGAAAGAGAGAATAAAATTGTTTATGATGAGTACAAATTATTACCTTTTCTTTTTCGTTTTATAATAAAGAAGTAAATAGAGGTGTTATATAT
>NZ_JBALPC010000177.1:0-4221 GCF_036965225.1 Bacillus sp. JJ1474
CTGTTAATTCTTTAGAAGTTGTAGAATTAACAAGTTATTTAAAGAGTGATAATATAGAAAGCTACACATTCAAACCAGACAATTTTGAAATAATTTTTTATATAGACAAACAATCAGTAATTTCCTTTCCAGACTTCACAAAGGAAGAAGTTGTTATCAATGTTCTTACAGAGATTTCTGAAACAATGTATTAGGTGGAAGTCAATAATTTTAATTATTATTCCATTTTTTATACTTGCAAAAATGAATATCCAAATTAGTGACATCAAGAATAACTATGATAATTATAAAGATATCATTGAATTGCTCAGCTGGCTATTTGGTGGAATAATGAGTTTAGTAGGTATTTCTACTTTATTTTTAGCATTTACTTATGAAAATAAGTTAATAATAGCTTCTAAAGATTATAAAAGGATCTTAAAGCCATACTCTCTTACAACCGATGAATTAAGAAATACATTAATAAATTATAAAAATAGTTTAGCTGAGGATAAAATTTTGAAACTTTTATACAGAAGTTTCATAATTATTTCATTTGTAATTATTTTAGTTTGGGGTTCAGTTGTTAGTTTTTATACACAATTTAGATTTTCATTTCAAATTGATTTAACTATAGGCTCTTTATTAGTATTCGGTGTTTATTCATTTTTTGCCATTCTTGTAATAGCATTATTACTTTTAGCTATAGCAATAAAATTGGTGCGACTAAATAAGGATCCTTTAGATAATGGTTATCTGCCTTCAACAATAACTATATGTGACATTGACCATTTGATTGAGAAGAAGGGTGATCTTAAAGAATTTTTTTATATTAACTCCCCTTCCCTTGATTTTTTTAAAAATCCCGCTGGAAATGCAGAAAAGTACGAACTAGTATTTAATCTCCCCATTAAGGTTTATAATCTTAGGTTTACACTTAAGTTATATGATTCTGATCAAAAAAGTGTTGCCTTAATATACGGTAGATTAACCAATGAATTAACTTCTCCGGATGAAGTTGGAGATAATTATATGTATACTTTAACAACCGATCTTGAAAAAGCAATTTATGACAAACTTGATAATACAAACAGCTTAGGGATTCTCAAAATTTATAACAAAGAACATAAAATATCCGCGAAATATCGATGTGTTTATAAAAGGGAAAATGATTACAATTACAGGTACATGCTCCACCAAAAAATCCCATTCGATGAAACAACTATTGATAATGATTCCAACCTTCTAAGAAGCCATGGAACCGAAAATAAAATAAAGTATCAAAATGAAATAGCAACATCCAATTAAAAACAAAGTATTTCTCATAAACGGCATATTCACAAATACGTCACAAGGACTTCCCTCCTATTTGCCTAATATATGGGTAAAGGAGGGATTGTTTTATGAGTCGCATGTTAGAAGAACACGAAATTGTTGATGTCATCACTAGCCCTTATACAGATAAAGCAATTGTAATAATAGGTGAAGAGGATACTTTGTTACATTTTTACGCCGCTGAAACTGACCCTGAAAATGAAGAAAATCTAAAAATAACCCAGCATCTCCAATCATTCCAATTTTTCACAAAGCAGCAAGCAGACGATTTTGCAGAGAACATTACAACTATGTCAGCACTTGAACTTATAGTAGCAACCGGCAAAGCAATATATACATTTAAAGAAGCCCCTACACATTGAGTAAGGGCTTTTCCTTATCTAAATAGTTCTGCAGCTCTCGCTAATAATGCCTTAGAAGGTGTTTCATATTTAATGTATCCGTCCATCTTTGTGATCCAGTGGTTTGCACCAACATCATATTGGCCTCCGTAATCCTCACGATAACCATACACACGATATTGCTCGTCTGGTTGTAGGATGCTGACCATTTTCAATTTACCGCCTGCATCTTCTGTCCACAAATTGATTGGTTTTAGAATAGTTATTCTACCAATCTGCCCTTTCTTAAACTCTGTCTTCCCCCACATTAGGACTGATTGAGCTTTTGACTTTAGGTTTAATGCTTGTACTAATCCATTTACATGACCTTGTGCTATTGCTTTCAAAAAGTCATCATCTTTGAGTAATGCTGCATCTGCTGCTCTATCTATAAATAAAGTCTCAGACAATACAGATGGCATATTGGACTCTCTTAACATGTGGAAGTTTTCAGCCTTTGCTTTACGGTCAACTACACTATAATCTTTAATCTCCTTCATTACAGCAGAGTGGATAGCTGCCTGTATAATCCCAGAAACTGAACTAGTTGATTGTGATGAATGTCTAAAATCCTCATAGCCGGTACCGCCCCCTGCGTTAATGTGGACAGACAATAGAAAATCGGCTAACCATTCATTCGCCATATCAGTACGTTGTTTGAGCGATAAAGTTTGGTCTCCTTCACGACTGAGTTTTACTTGGGTGTTTTCGTATCCTATTAGCAAATCTCGAATATATCTAGAAATTTGCAGTGTCATATCTTTCTCTAGAAGTCCGTTCCCTACTGCTCCCGGGTCCGTACCGCCGTGCCCTGGATCAATAAATATTTTAACCATGTAAATTCACCTCCTTATTTTTTTGTAACAATTTTTGATTGATCAAACAAACCAGAAGCTGATAAACCAATCATTAATCCAAACATAATTTTGTCCTGAAGTGTCACTACATCTACATAAAAAATACCCGCTATTAATCCAAGTAAAACGGAAACAGCAGGTAAATATTTTTCCGGCAAAAAGCCCAATCTTTTAATAAGTTCAGTCAATGCCAATACAACAGTAATAATAATCGCAAATTCAAACATTATTTATCAATCTCCTTTTCCATATTGTCTACTCGCTTATGAAGCGATTTATTAGACTCTTCTACCCTCGTAACACGTTCTCCCAATTGTTGCATTTGCTTTTCATTTGCCTTAAAATCGATTCTTATATCATCCACACCTTTTCTGATATAACCTAACTCGGCTTTTAATTCTGCACTCTCTTGCCCATCCGATCTAATGGCCTTTGATTTATTAAGTGAGTAGCCTAAGAATGCTATAGATACTGAAAGAACTGATATTAAGACCCCTAATTCGATTGTCATTTATTCACCATCCTAAACAAAATAGCCCCGATCGGTTCGAGGCATCTAAATTCTTGATGACAATATAAAAAAGCCCTTTAACAGGACTCTTACCAATTAATTATTTATTACCTTCATTCCAGTTAGTATAATTTTGGCATCGCTATTTAAATAAACAATGATGTCTTCTCTCAAGAATAACTTTGCATTTTCTTTAAGCATTACCTTTATTCCTCTTAAATCAAATTTATAGGCATATGCATTAATTGCATTAATAACGGTGAGTTCCTTTCTGGATAAGGGTTCAACGCCGGAGTTTAATTGTTCTATTAGGAAATTTAGAATCTCTCTTGCATTACCTTTCAGTAATTGCTTTCTACCTTCTAGAACACCAATATTTTCCTCAATGTATTTTCTTGCTGAAACATAATCAAATTCATTAACACATTGATTTATTTTATTTACAAGCTCATCCAATTTCATTTACCCATCTCCTATTCACTCTCCAAAAGTATCTCTTTTTAATAAAATGATAACCTTGTTTTTTGAATGGGTAAATAGACATAGTTAAAAAGTATCAAAAATAATCCCGATCGGTTCGGGGAAAACTGTGATCATCATGAAATAAAAAGAGGACTGAATTTCTCAGTCCCCACACATTTATTAATATAACTCTTTATACACAATTACTATTAATGCCGTTAATTCTTAGAAAAGGTAATTAATAATCTTCTAGATATAATATTCTAAATTTCAACTCGTCATTGGCATCTAAAACCCCAATGACAATCTGATTATCTTCAGTCAATGTGACATACCTTAAAGTTTCATCACCTTCGGTCATAAAGTTTGTATCCGAAGGTGTCTCCATCTTTGCAAAGACAGATTGTGTGTATTCAAGTGGAAGAATATCATCTATTCCTTCTTCTGGCCTATCGAGCCACTTAAACATGAAATCTTTCAATTTCATTTGTTCAATTATTGATAAACTTTTCTTAAATACTAGTTGGTTTACAGTTACTTCTTTCAACTTTACCACTCCTTAATAGTAGGTAAAGTTTATACGTAAAGAATCCTAACAACAAGGATATTCTAATGACAATCGCTTTACATTTTAATTACTTGCTAAGTCACCTCGCTGGGTGTTAGTTGCTGCACATTATCGTCCGTTTGCGACATA